>JBOHQB010000491.1:0-10873 GCA_050731995.1 Candidatus Rokuibacteriota bacterium | reverse complement strand
GCCCGGTGATGAGCGCGGCCATCGCGAAGGCGAACGGCACCGTGAAGCCCGTGAAGCCGAGGTAGAGCGCGACGGGATGCGTGATCATCCCCGCGTCGAGCAGGAGCGGATTGAGCCCGCGGCCGTCGGGCGGCACCGGGCTGAGGCGCTCGAAGACCGGGGCGGGCACGGTCATCACCAGCAGGAAGAAGGCCTGCACGCCGAGCATGACCATGAGCACCCACGGGTAGAGCTCGCGCGATGTTGCGCGGTGGCGCACGACCACGAGCAGCGTGTAGAGCGCGACCATCCACGTCCAGAGCATGATCGAGCCCTCGAGCGCGCCCCACACGGCAGTGAGCCGGTAGTAGTAGGGCGTGCCGAGGTCCGTGTTGCTCGCGACGTAGCGCAGCGAGAAGTCGAAGCCGAGGAACGCGAACGCGAGCAGCAGCAGCGTGCCCGTGACCAGCACGAAGACCCCGAGCGCCGCGTGCTGCGCGGAGGCGACGAGCCTCGGGCGGCTCAGGCGAGCGCCCGCGGAGGCGGCGACCCCGCCCCAGAGGGCGAGGGCGAGGGCCACCCAGAGCGCGCCGGCGCCGACCTCCGGGATCATCGCCCGACGTCCCGGAGCGTCTTGATCGACTCGTGCGCTTCCTTCGCGTCGTGGGGCGCCTGGTACTCCTCCGAGTGCTTGGCCAGGATCAGCGACGCCTTGAAGTGCCCCTCCGCGGTCCAGCTGCCCTCGACGACGGCGCCGCGTCCCTCGCCGAAGAGGTCGGGCGGCGTGCCCTTGTGGCGGACCGGGACCGTCGCCTTGCCGTCGGAGAGCGTGAAGGCGAGGTCGAGCGTCTTCGGGTCCCAGCGGAGCGAGCCCGGGGCGACCATGCCACCGAGCCGGTAGGCCTTGCCCGTGACGGGGGCGGCCTGGAGCTCCGTGGGCGTCACGAAATAGACGACGGACTGGGTCACGCCGGCCCAGATCATGTAGGCGAGCGCCGCCGCGATCACGAGACCGCCGACGAGGAACTTCGGCTTCACGTCCGTCTCCGGCGTGAGGCGGCGAGGGCGTCGAGCTCGCGCTCGCGCCGCGCCAGGCTGCGCCAGTAGCCGCCGAGGACCAGCACGGCGAGGACGTACGCGGCCGCCACGAAGCCCCAGTTGTCCGGCATCAGGCGAGCGCCTCCGCCTCGGCTCGGAGCAGCCGCCAGCGCTTGGCGATGAACCAGGCGCCCGTCAGCGCGAAGCCCGCGAAGTTGAGCAGCAGCGCGGCCAGAATCACGCGGGGCAGGGCGGTGGAGCCGCCCGGCCGGAGGAGCGAGGGCGGCTGGTGGAGCGTGCGCCACCAGACCACCGAGAAGTGGACGAGCGGGATGTTGAGCGCGGCAACGATCCCGATGACGGCGGCGTAGCGGGCTCCGCGCTCGGGATCGTCCACGGCCCGGCGCAGCAGGAGGTAGCCGACGAACATCACGAACACGATCGAAACGCTAGTGATGCGGGCCTCCCAGGCCCACCACGTTCCCCACGTCGGCTTGCCCCAGATAGATCCCGTCGCGATATTGAGGCCGAGGAAGAGCATGCCCGTCTCCGCGGCGGCGTGCGCGAGGCGATCCGCCGGAGCGCTGCGCCGGACGAGGTAGACGACCGAGGCGACGAGCACGACGAAGAACGCCGCGTACGCGACGAGGAACGCGGGCACATGGACGTACATGATGCGCTGCACCTCGCCCTGGGTCGCCTCACGGGGCGCCCAGGCGAGTCCCGCGGCGAAGCCGACGGCGATACCGAGCACGGCGAGCCAGCCGAGAACGCGCATCACCGGCGCCTCACCCCTCGAGCACCACGTCGAACGTCAGGACGCCGGCCACGAGGTAGATCGCGTCGGCGGCGACGAGCAGCCCCAGCCAGTGGGAGACCGCGGCCAGCGGCTCGCCGAGGAGCAGCGCCTCGGTCGACTTCACGGCGCCGAGCAGCACGGGCACCTGGACTGGCAGGAGGAGTACCGGGAAGAGCAGCTCGCGCGCGCGCACCTGCGACGTCATCGCGGCGAAGAGCGTGCCGACCGACGCCAGCCCCAGCGTGCCGAGCCCGAGCACCAGCCCGAGCCCCGGGAGCGCCGGCCAGAGGTCGACGTTGAAGAACACGGCGAAGAGACAGAGGACGAGCACCTCGACAGTGAGCATCAACGTCAGTGCCGAGGCGAGCTTGCCGAGATAGACCGCCGACTTGTCGCCCGGGGCGAGCAGGAGCCCCTCCCAGCAGTCGTGCTCCCGCTCGACGAGGAAGGTCCGGCCGAGCCCGAGCAGCGCCGCGAGCACGAAGCCGAGCCACAGCACGCCCGGCAGCACGGCGTGGAGTCGCTCGCGGTCCGGTCCGAGCGTGAACTGGAAGACGAACAGGAGCAGCAGCGAGAAGAAGAGGAGCGCGTTGAGCGTCTCCTTCGACCGCCGCTCGATCAGGAGGTCCTTCCACGCCACCGCGAGCGCGCGCCGCGCCCAGCTCACGGCTCTTCCTCCGTGTGGAGCGCGTAGAGCCGCTGCACGTCGTCGTCGGCCAGCGCCGCGCGCGGCGTGTCGAGCGCGATGCGGCCGCCCGCGAGGATCGCGATCCGGTCGACGACCGCGAGCTCGCGGCCGAAGCTGTGCGTGGCGAGCAGCAGCGCGCCCCCGCGCGCCTTGACGGACTCGAGGTGCGCCTCGAGCCATTTCCTGGCGCGCTGGTCGAGGCCCGCGAATGGCTCGTCGAGGAGCAGCACGCGCGGGCGGAGGAGCGCCAGCCGCGCCAGCGCGAGGCGGCGCTTCATCCCCGCCGAGAAGGTCCGCACCCGCGCGTCGGCCACGCGGTCGAGCTCGACCTGCGCGAGCGCCTCGCGCAGCGCGTCCGCGCGCGCGGCCCGGCCCGCCAGCGTGACCCAGAAGCGGACGTTCTCGAGGGCGGTGAGGTCCTCGTACACCCACGCGCCGTGCGCGACGACCCCGATCTCGCCGCGCACGGCCTCGGGCGCCTTCACGACGTCGTGGCCGGCGACGCAGGCGGTGCCACGCGTCGGGCGCAGCAGCGTCGCGAGGATGCGGAGCAGCGTCGTCTTGCCGGCGCCGTTGGCGCCGAGCAGCGCGACGGCCTCGCCGTCACGCACCTCGAGCGTCACACCGTCGAGGGCGCGGCGGGCGCCGAAGACGCGGCCGAGATCTGTCACCCGAACGAGGGTGGTTGTTCCGCTCATGCGTCGAACCGATTCATTCTCGCTTGGCGGGCGGGGTCGGTCAAGGAAACGACGGCGAGGGCGCGGCCGAGCACGCACAGCACGACCCCGAGGTCGATGAGGCCGCCCCAGCCCCACATGATGAGACCGCCGAGGGTCTGGTCGTCGAGCGCGCCAAGGGGGTCGAGGCCCCGGTACGCGTAGAGCGGCACCGGCGCGAGCGCGAGCAGCAGGCCGAGCGCGGCGCGCGCGAACGCCGCGAGCAGGACGTAGGCGATCCGTGCACCGTCGCCGACGGGCGGGACGGGACGCGGCGCCGGCGCGAGCACCGGCCACCAGAAGAGCACGGCGGTGGCGAAGAGCGACAGGTGCTCGAGGTCGTGCGCCAGCGGATGCGCGAGTGCCCAGTCGTAGAGCGCGGGCGCGTGCCAGGCCCACAGGAGGCCGACGTGGAGCGGCCACGCCAGCGCGGGCCGCGTCAGCGCGCGCCACGCGCTGCCGAGGGGCGTTCCAGCGGCCACGAGCCGTCCGGCCACCGCCCGCGCGCGGGCGGGCAGGGCCCAGAGCCCCACCGGGAACGGATCGGCCAGGAGGAGGAGCGGCGGCGCCACGGCGATCAGCAGCATGTGCTGGACCATGTGGGCGCTGAACCGCTCGTGGGCGGGGCCGTCGAGCCCGAGGAGCGCCGTCGCCAGCGCGACGACGGCCGCCCACGCGGCGAGGAGCCGGAAGAGGATCCTCGGGCGGCTCGAGGGCGGACTCAGTCGGACGAGGCGCCAGGCGCCCACGACGTAGGCCAGCCAGAGCGCGCCGAGCGGGACGACAACCTCGAGGCGCCAGACGCCCACCGCGTCAGCGCCCGAGGAAGAGGCCGGCGACGTTGTAGAGGAGGTCGAGCGCGAGGACCGTGAGGTTCAACGCGACCAGCATCAATAAAATTCGCTCGATGGTCATCCGCCGCCCCAGTACGCGATCAGATACCAGACGGCCCAGGCGGCGAGCGCGACATAGACGACCAGGAGCCAGGTGTTCACCCTCCCTCGCCGGCTCTCGACCTCGCCGCCGGCGTAGCGATGGATCTCGTTCGGATCGCGCCGGGGGATCATCGGGCCGGCTCGTCGGGCTCGGCCGCCGCGGGCGGCTCGGCGCGCAGCACCTGGTACTTGGCGCGCTCGACGTCGGTCAGGGCGCCGCTCGCGAGCGCCCAGAAGAAAGCGCAGAGGGCCGCGAGCCCCATGAGGAGCGCGACCGTGAACTGGCCCAGCGTGAGGAGCTCGAGCGTCACTCCGAGACCCCCGGATAGTAGCGCCGCGGGCGTCCCGCCGCCGCGCCGACCGGCGCGTCCGGATCGAACGCGTGCGCGGGCGAGTGCGCGCGGACCTCGGGCGATTCAAGCGCCGCGCGGGCGGCGGGCGACAACCGCAGCCGCTCGCCCGTGAGGGGGTCGGTCCATGCCGAGAACGACAGCACGTACCAGGAGATGGCCCAGCGCTCGTCGTCGGTCATCGAGTCGGCGAACGACGGCATCGGCGTGCCCGAGAGCCCCACGGTCATCGCCCGGTAGACGTCGGCGACGGAGGCGCCGCCCTTGAGCTGGCCGCGCGTGAAG
This sequence comes from Candidatus Rokuibacteriota bacterium, assembly GCA_050731995.1. Taxonomy (GTDB): domain Bacteria; phylum Methylomirabilota; class Methylomirabilia; order Rokubacteriales; family CSP1-6; genus JBOHQB01. The sequence goes on along the minus strand of JBOHQB010000491.1, from coordinate 6,083 downwards.
TCCGAGGGGCGGATGGGCGCGTCGACGTCGTCGCGCAGCGTCGCCGCCGACGGGCCGTCGCCGCGACCCTCGTCGCCGTGGCACTCGGCACACTTGGCCCGCGTGTAGAGCTGCCGGCCCCGGGCGAGCATCTCCGGCGTCGCCGCCGGCGGCGCGCCGGTCGAGCGCGGCGGCTCGACGGCCTCCTCCCGCCACCGCTTGGAGAACGTCTTGATGTACGCGACGACGGCGAGCCGCTCGCGCTCGGTGACCTCGTGCCACGCGGGCATGGCGGTCCCGCGCACGCCGCGCGTGATCGTCCGGAAGAGGTCGCCGTCGGTGGGCAGGGTGCCGGAGGGCGTCGAGTGGAACTTGAAGACGCCGGCGGTGAAGTCGCGCGGCCGGGGGAAGAGGAACGTCGCGGCGGGCCCGGCGCCGTCGCCCCGCCCGCCGTGGCAGCCCACGCAGTGCGCCCGGTAGACTTCGCGGCCGAGCGCGCGGAAGGCGTCGCTGTCCGGCACGCGCAACGGACCGCCGGCGACGGCCTGGGGCTCAAAGGCGTCGCGCCACGCGCCCCGGCTCGCGCCGAGCTTCTGCAGATACCGGACGAGCGCGACCGCGTCGGGCGTCGGCGCCAGCAGCCGGACGACCGAGCGCGGCGTGCCGGCCGGGCGATCCGAGCCGCCGCGGAGCGTCGCCGTATCCAGGACGGGTGTGCCATCCACGGGAAAGCCGTCACGGGCCGGCCGCACGAAGGCGACGCCCGCGTCGTTCACGAAGAGCGTCACCGGACGGTCGGCGCGCATCGTGAAGAAGCGCCGGACCTCGGCGGTGGGCTCGAGCTCGGGGCCCGAGGCGCCCGGCCGATACGGCGCGTCGACCGTCTCGAACAGCCAGGGAAGGGCCGGCATGATCGACTCCGGCGCCGTGAGGCGCGGCTCCCAGAGGTGGGCGTAGTGCCAGTCGTCGCCGTACTTGCCGCCCACGCGCGTGAGGTCGGGTCCGATGCGGCGCGTGCCGAAGAGGTGCGGCTGATCGAAGGCGTACTCGCCCGCCTCGGAGACCGGCCCCCAGCGGAACGACTCGCCGGCGACGGGCCGCACGTACTGGCTGTGGCAGTACCAGCACCCTTCGCGGACGTACACGTCGCGCCCGCGGCGCTCGGGCGGCGTGTAGTCGGCGGCGTCGTAGCGCACCCACTTGATCTCGCCGAGCTCCGTGCGCACGGCACGGCTCACGCGCGCGGTGCGCGCCTCGGGTACGAGCGTCGGCAGAACGCCCTGCACGAACATCGCGAGCGTCACGAAGGCGAAGCCGGCGACGAGCGCGAGCGTCCGCGCGGAGCCCATCACGCCGCCCGCCGCGCGCCGGAGGTCCTGGCCAGCGTCAGGACGAGCAGCGAGGCGCCGACGTCCATCGCGATGCCGGTGAAGGTCCGCGCCCACCAGAACGGGCGCATCGCGTCGACCGAGTCGAGAAACTCCACGCCCGACATGAGCATGAACCCCTGTAGGAGTCCCTGCGCGGAGAGGATCCCGCCCATCGCCGCGACCCCCAGCGTCACGAGCCAGTAGCCCCAGTTCGCGACGCGGAACGACGCCAGCGGCGCCCCGTGGAGGCGCGGCCAGACGTAGAGGGCCCCGCCGAGCGTCCAGAGGATGAAGGTGCCGAAGATCGTGAGGTGCGAGTGGGCGACGACGAAGTCGGTGAAGTGCGTCGGCTCCTGCACCGAGCGGAGGGCCGCCAGCGCGCCCTGCGTGCAGCCGACCAGGTAGAAGAGCGAGCCCGTGACGAGGAACTTCCCCGGCAGGTTCCGGCCCAGCTGGTCCCAGCGCCCGAGCATCGTGCCGAAGAAATTCTGCAGCACCGTCCAGACGGGGATGATCAGCAGCATCGAGGAGACGATCGCGATCGTCTGTGCCCACTCGGCGATCGGGGCGTAGAGGTAGTGGTGGAGGCCGACGAACGGGTAGAAGAACGCGAGCGACCAGAAGCCGATGAGCGACAGGCGGTGGCTGTAGATCGGTGCGTGCAGCGCGGCGGGGAGGAAGTAGTAGATGAGCACGTACCCGGCCGGGGTGATCCAGAGGCCGACCACGTAATGGATGAAGAGCCCGTGCCAGGCGGCGTTGCCCACGCCGGGCACGTGGCCGGGGCCGACGACGAGCAGGACCAGGTTGGCGACGGTCCAGACGAGCCCCGCGATCAGGTACCAGAGCGAGACGTAGAGCTGAGGCTCCGCGCGGCGCGCGATCGTCATCAGGAGCTGTACCGCGATCGCCGCCAGGCAGCCGAAGAGGACCAGCACGTTGGCGAGCGGCAGCTCGCCCGCCTCCCAGCCGCGGTTGCCGCCCGCGAGCAGCGCCGCGGACGCGGCCACGAGGTTCAGGTTCCACACCCACGCGAGCGGCCGGCCCCAGCCGGACCGCCACACCGTCACACCGCAGAGGCGCGGCACGACCCAGTAGGCGAGACCGAGGAAGAGCGTCGAGAAGGCGCCCCAGATCACGCCGTTCACGTGCACGGGGCGGAGCCGGCCGAAGGTGAGCCAGGGCACGCCGCCGAGGAAGCCCGGATCGGTGAACTTCGTCGCGAGCACCGCGCCGAGCGTCGGAAAGGTGAGGAGCCAGACGAAGCCCCACGCGAGCCAGAGACGGATGACGTCACGGTCGATCAGCTCGTCGTTGCGCGACGAGACGGTCGGGGAGGACGTGGTCTAGCCGAGCCTCATCGCCCGCAGCCGGGCGATCCGCTCCTGGATGGGGGGATGGGTGGAGAACAGCCGCAGGACGCTCCCGCCGCTCAGCGGATTCACGATGAACAGGTGCGCGGTCGCGGGGCTCGCGTCCATCGGCACGGCCTGCGACGCCATCTCGAGCTTGCCGAGCGCCTGGGCGAGCGGCGAGGCGCGGCCCGCCAGCTGGGCGCCCGTCGCGTCCGCCTGGAACTCGCGCGAGCGCGACACCGCCAGCTGCACGAGCATCGCGGCGAACGGCGCGACGATCGCCAGGATCAGCGCGGCGATCGGGTTGGTCCCGCCCTCGTCGTCGTCTCGCCGGCCGCCGAACATCGCGGCCCACTGCGCCATGTGCGCCAGATAGGTGATCGCGCCGGCCAGCGTCGCCGCGATCGTGCCGATGAGCACGTCGCGGTTCAGGACGTGCGCCAGCTCGTGGGCGAGGACGCCCTCAAGCTCATCCGGGCTGAGGACCCGCATGATCCCGTCGGTGACGGCCACCGCGGCGTGCGCCGGGTTGCGCCCGGTCGCGAACGCGTTGGGCGTGTCGTTCGGGATCACGTAGATCCGCGGCATGGGAATGCCGGCCTTGGTCGCGAGCCGCCGGACCAGCGCGTGGAGCGCCGGCGCCTCCGCCTCGCTCACCGGCTGGGCGCCGTACATCGCGAGCACGATCCGGTCGGAGAACCAGTAGGAGAAGAAGTTCATCAGGAGGGCGAACACCAGCGCGACCAGCATGCCCGAGCGCCCGCCGAAGGCGCCGCCCAGAAACACGAGCATCACGGTGAGGACCGCCAGGAGGAACGTTGTCTTGAAGACGTTCGACATCGTCGTTCACCGGAAAGCGTAGCAGAGGGTCCGGAGGCGGTCAAACGCCCGGGCGGCGCTACTTCGCCTTGACTTGCCTTGGGCACATCCCTATACTGACCCCGCTTTTTGCCAAAAAGTGATTGAATGACACAGAGTTACGGCCACCAACAGGGGCAGCGCGCGTGATCATCAGGGTCTCCGAGCTCGACGCCGACGGCCTGGTCATCACCGAGGCGTCGGCGCTGGCCCACGCCTACAGCGACCCCGCCTGGCGACTGGACCGGATCCGCGTGACGATCCAGCCCGACGGCCGCGACGTCCTCGTCGGCGGCGCGCTCGCCGCGACGGTGCCGCAGACGTGCGGCCGCTGTCTCGAGACGTTTCCCGCCGCGGTGCGCGCGGATCTCGACGTGCGAATCGTCCCGCGGCCGTCGCGGGCGGACAGCGTCGAGCTCGGCGCCGACGACCTCGACGTGGACTTCTACACGGACGATCTGCTCGACCTGGGACGCCTGCTCGAGGCGGAGACCGGGATCGCGCTGCCCATGAAGCCGCTCTGCCGGGCCGACTGCCGGGGCCTGTGTCCCGCGTGTGGCGCCAACCGCAACACCGCCCCGTGCGGGTGCGAGACGCGCGCGCCGGACCCGCGGCTCGGCGCGCTCAAGGATCTCGGCGCCCGACTCTCGAACTGACTCCTCATCGGAGGGAGAGCCACCATGCCGCTGCCGAAACGACGCCACTCCAAGACGCGCGGGCGCAAGCGCCGCACGCACTACAAGCTCGCGCCGCCCGCGCGCTCAATCTGCCCGCAGTGCCGGGCGGCGAAGCTCCCGCACCGGATCTGCCCGAAGTGCGGCTACTACAGCGGCCGCGAGGTCGTGAGCGTGGACGAGGAGTAGCCGCGCCCGGCCGCGCATGAAGATCGCTGTGGACGCGATGGGGGGCGACCACGGCCCGGCCGAGGTCGTGGAGGGCGCCGTGGCCGCCGTGCGCGAGTTCGGCGCCTCCGTCATCCTGGTCGGTGACGAGGAGACGATCCGGCGCGAGCTCGACCGTCTGCGCGCGCGCGACCTCCCGACCGAGGTGCGGCACGCCTCGCAGGTCGTCGGGATGGCCGAGGCCCCGTCGCTCGCGCTGCGGCGCAAGCGTGACTCGTCGCTCCGCATCGCGGCCGAGCTCGTGCGCGACGGGGAGGCGTCGGCCTTCGTGTCGGCGGGGAACACCGGCGCCGCGCTGGCCATCTCGATGTTCGTGATCGGAGTGCTGCGCGGCATCGACCGCCCCGCGATCGCGGCGCTCCTGCCGAGCCTCCGCGGCTTCACGGTACTCATCGACGCGGGCGCCAACGTCAACCCGAAGCCCTGGCACCTCTTCCAGTTCGCGCTGATGGGCCACGTCTACGCGCGCGACATCCTCGGCCTCGACCGGCCGCGCGTCGGCCTCCTGTCGGTCGGTGAGGAAGAGGGCAAGGGCAACGAGCTCACGCGCGAGGCGTACGAGCTCCTGAAGGAGTCGCGCGTCAATTTCGTGGGCAACATCGAGGGGCGCGACATCTACAACGGCTCGTGCGACGTGGTCGTCACGGACGGGTTCACGGGCAACGTCGCGATCAAGATCTCGGAGAGCCTGGCCGACATGCTGTCGACCATGGTCACGGAGGAGCTGCGGCGCGACCTGCGATCCCGGGCCGCGGGCGCGCTCGGGCTGCCCGCCTTCGACCGGATCCGCCGTCGGGTGGACTACACCGAGGCGGGCGGCGCGCCGCTGCTCGGGATCGACGGCGCCGCGATCATCTGCCACGGGTCCTCGCCGGCGAAGGCCATCAAGAACGCGGTCCGCGTTGCGGGCGAGTGGGCGAAGGCCGGGCTCAACGAGCACATCAAGGCGGCGCTCGACGAGGAGACGACGCGGAACGGACGCGAGGGAGGACGCGCATGACGCGCGCGAAGATCACCGGGCTCGGGGCCTACGCACCGAAGCGTATCCTCACCAACGCCGACCTCGAGAAGATCGTCGACACCAACGACGCGTGGATCGTCCAGCGGAGCGGCATCCGCGAGCGCCACATCGTCGACGAGACCGAGGCGACCTCCGACCTGGCCCTGCGCGCCGCGCAGCAGGCCCTCGAGCGCGCCAACGTGCTGCCGGAGCAGGTGGAGTTCATCGCGGTCGGCACGACGACGCCGGACATGTACTTCCCGTCGGTGGGCAACATCGTCCAGCACCGGCTCGGCTGCGGGCGCGCGGGCTCGGTGGACCTGCTCGCCGCGTGCGCGGGCTCCATCTACAGCCTGTCGTTCGGCGCGTCGCTGATCCAGACGGGCAAGTACCGCCGCGTGCTCACGATCGGCGCCGAGACGCTCTCGCGGATCACCGACTTCACGGACCGTGGCACGTGCGTGCTTCTCGCGGACGCGGCGGGAGCCGCCGTGCTCGAACCCTCGGAAGACGGCAGCGGCCTGCTCGACTTCGATCTCTATTCGGACGGCCAGTACTGGGACCTGCTCTACATGCCGGGCGGCGGCTCGCGCCACCCCGCGACGCGCGAGACCGTGGA
>JBOHQB010000490.1:0-9631 GCA_050731995.1 Candidatus Rokuibacteriota bacterium | reverse complement strand
CTATGTGGCCGGTGCGCTGTATCTCGCGCTGTCGATGCGGTGGCTCGGACGGCACGCATGGTCCGCCGTCGCTGCCGTCTCGGTCGGGCTGCCGATCGCGGTGTTCGTCATCTTCGAGCGATGGTTCCTGGTGCCGGTGCCCAAGGGGCCGCTCGAGATCTGGCTCGGGTACTGACGCATGGGTCTCGAAAATCTTATTGGCGGGTTTCAGACCGCCATCACCCCGTTCAATCTGTTCATCGCGGTCATCGGGGTGACTCTCGGCACGGTGATCGGCGTCCTGCCCGGACTCGGCGGCGCCAACGGCGTCGCGATCCTCCTGCCGCTCACGTTCTCGATGCCGCCGACCTCGGCCATCATTTTATTGACGTCGATCTACTGGGGCGCGCTCTTCGGCGGCGCGATCACGTCGATCCTGTTCAACATTCCCGGCGAGCCGTGGTCGGTGGCGACCACCTTCGACGGCTATCCGCTCGCCCGGCAGGGACAGGGCGGACAGGCCCTGACCGCCGCGTTCACGTCGTCCTTCGTCGGCGCGTTCTTCTCGATCGTGCTGATCACGTTTTTCGCGCCGCCCCTGGCGGAGATCGCGCTCAGGTTCGGGCCGCCGGAGTTCTTCGCCATCCAGTTCCTGACTTTCTCCTCGTTTGTCGGGCTCGGCGGCGGCAACCCCGTGAAATCGCTCGTCTCCATCCTCCTCGGCTTCTGCCTCGCGGCGGTCGGCCTCGACATCGTCACCGGGCAGCTGCGAATGACTTTCGGCGTTACCGACCTCATGAAGGGCTTCGACTTCATCGTGGCCGTCATCGGGCTCTTCGGCATCGGCGAGATCCTCCTGTCCGTGGAGGAGGGGCTCGCGTTCCGGTCCGCCAAGACCGGCATGAACCTGAAGGTCGTGCTCGAGACGTGGAAGATCCTGCCGCGCTACGCGCGGACCTTCGTGCGCGGATCCTTCATCGGCTTCTGGATGGGCTTCAAGCCCGGCGGCGCCACGCCCGCGTCGTTCATGAGCTACGCCTTCGCCAAGCGGTTCTCGAAGCACCCCGAGCGCTTCGGCAAGGGCGAGCTCGAGGGGGTCGTCGCGCCGGAGACGGCGGCGCACGCGGCCGGCGTCGCGGCGATCCTGCCGATGATCACGCTCGGCATCCCGGGTTCGCCGACGGCGGCGGTCATGCTCGGCGGGCTCATCATCTGGGGGCTCCAGCCCGGCCCCATGCTCTTCAAGGAGCAGCCGGACTTCGTCTGGGGCCTCATCGCGAGCATGTACACCGGCAACATCATCGGCGTGCTGATCGTGCTGGCCGGGGTGCCGTTCTTCGCCGCGATCCTGCGCATCCCGTTCGCGATCCTCACGCCGCTCATCGTCGTCGTGTGCGCGGTCGGCGCCTATGCGGTCCACTCGGCGATGATCGACATCTGGTACATGCTAATCTTCGGCGTCGTGGGCTATGTCTTCAAGAAGCTCGATTATCCGCTCGCGCCGCTGGTGCTGGCGCTCGTCCTGGGTGACATCGCAGAGAACGCCTTGCGCCAGAGCCTGATCATGTCGCAGGGATCGCTGACGATCTTCGTGACGCGTCCGATCGCTGGCGCCATCACCGCGGTGGCGATCTTCTTCTTCGCCCTGCCGCTGCTCACGCCGTGGTGGCGGCGGCTGCGCGGCCTGCCGCCTTCGCCCTCGGCCTCCGGGCATTGACCGGTGGGGTTCCTCGTCGATCCCCAGTTCTTGGCGCGCTGGTTCGCCATCGTCATCCTGGACCTCACCCTGGCCGGCGACAACGCGCTGGTGATCGCCCTCGCCGTCCGCACGCTGCCGCGGCGGCAGCAGTTCTGGGGGCGCATGTGGGGCTCGGCGGGCGCGGTCGTCCTGCGGCTCGCGTTCATCGCGATCATCTCGTACCTGCTGCGGATCCCGTTCGTGCAGTTCGTGGGCGGCCTCGCCCTCATCTGGATCGCGCTCAAGCTCGTCCGGCAGACGGGAAACGACGACGGCGCGGAACACGACAAAGCACGCCACGGGACGACGCTTACGCAGGCGATCTGGATCATCATCGTCGCCGACGTCGTGATGAGCCTCGACAACGTGCTGGCCGTCGCGGCCGCCGCCCACGGCGACCTCATCCTGGTCGTCTTCGGTATCGCCTTCTCGCTGCCGCTCGTCGTCTGGGGCAGCGGGATCCTGGCGCGCCTCATGAACCGGTTCCCCTGGATCATCTGGTTGGGCGGCGGCATCCTCGGATACGTGGCCGGCGAGATGATGCTCAAGGATCCGCTGGTGGCCGGCCGGCTCGGCTACGCGGCGGAGGCGTTGCACTATCCGCTGCCGATCGCGCTGGGCGTGTGCATCACAGCGCTGGCGTGGTGGTTCGCGCGCGCGGCGCAGCGCGGCGCCAAGCTGGCGCAGAACACCTGACGATGGTCGGGGGAAGGCCGAGCGTGTGACGATGGCTGTGCGAGCCGCAGCCCGGCAGGAGGAGCCGCAGCCGCAGGCGAGGCGACGCTGTGTAAAGACGGGCGAGGCGAGCCTGTGATGGACCTGGCGCCGATCCGTTCGACGCGCATCTACCAGGAGATCGTCCGCCAGGTCAAGACGATGATCGCGGAGGGGCGTCTCAAGAGCGGCGATCGCCTGCCCCCCGAGCGCGATCTCGCGGAGAAGTTCGTCGTCAGCCGTACGTCGGTCCGCGAGGCGCTCCGCGCGCTCGAGAGTCTCGGCCTCCTCGAGATCCGACCGGGGGAGGGCACGTTCATCCGGGAGGTGTCCGTCGAGACGCTGATCGAGCCGCTCGCGCTGGTCATGGCCTCGCAGCGGGAGGCGATCGGCGAGCTGTTCGAGGCGCGGCGGCTGCTCGAGCCCGGGATCGCCGCCCTCGCGGCACGGCGCGCGACGCCCGACGAGATCCACGAGATGGAGCGCATCCTCGAGGAGCAGGGCAAGGAGGTCGCCGCCGGCAAGACGGGCTTCGCGCAGGACGCGCAGTTCCACGCCGCGATGGGGGCCGCGGCTCACAACCGCGCGATCACGCGGGTCCAGCACGGGTTGATGGACCTGCTCACGCAGAGCCGGGAGGAGTCCCTCAACACGCCGGGCCGTCCGACGCGCTCGCACGAGGACCACCGGCGGATCCTGGCCGCCATCGCCGCGCGCGATCCCGACGGCGCCCGCCGGGCGACGCTCGACCACCTCGAGGCCGTCGAGTCGCTCGTGATCGATACCGGCGGGAGCCGCGGGGCCGGCCGACGCCGTCGCGAGCGGACGTCTTGACCCCTCGGGGCCCGACCGCGTATACTCGCTCGGTCATGAGACAGACGTCGACGCGGGTGCTGCTGCTGGGCCTTATTCTCCTGGCGCTGCCGGGCCTGCCCGGAGCATCCGCGGACTGACACCGCGACGGATGCCACGGGCAGGATGACCGGCCCGTGGCGATGGACGAACGAGAGGGCCACGGGTCGACGGACCCGTGGCCCTCTTGCTTTTTGGGTGACCGGATGGGGCTGAGGCGGTGGTTGGGACGAGGTGGGGTAGGGTGCTAGAATTACAGAACTTTTCGCGCCCATGACCAAATACGTCTATCTCTTCGGGCAGGGCAAGGCCGAGGGCTCCTCGCTCATGCGCAACCTCTTGGGGGGCAAGGGGTGCGAGCTCGCGGAGATGACGAACCTCGGCATTCCGGTCCCGCCCGGCTTCACGATCACGACACAGGCGTGGGCAGCCTACCACCGCACCGACGGCAAGTTCCCGGACGGAATGTGGACGCAGGTGGACGCGGCGCTCGAGAAGCTCGAACACGATGCCGGGCTCGTGCTCGGCGACCCGAGGCGACCGCTCCTGGTCTCGGTGCGCTCGGGCGCCCGGGTGTCCATGCCCGGCATGATGGAGACCGTCCTCAACCTCGGCCTGAACGACGAGACCGTCGAGGGGCTGGCGGCGTGGACGAAGAACGAGCGGTTCGCCTGGGACTGCTACCGGCGTTTCATCACGATGTTCGGGAACGTGGTCCTCGGCCTCCGGCGTGACGCGTTCGACGAGCACCTCACCGCGCTGAAGTCGCGGCTCGGCGTGAAGACCGACCCCGAGGTGCCCGCCTCGGAGCTGCGCAAGCTCGTGCAGACCTACAAGGACGTCGGCGCCGCGCGCACGAACGCCCCCTTCCCCCAAGACCCGCGCGAGCAGCTCCGGCTCGCGGTGCGCGCCGTCTTCGATTCCTGGTATGGCAAGAAGGCCGTCGAGTACCGCCGCATCAACGACATCCCCGCCGAGTGGGGCACGGCGGTGACCGTGATGTCGATGGTCTTCGGCAACCTCGGCGAGACCTCGGGAACGGGCGTGGCCTTCACCCGCGACCCGCGCACCGGCGAGCGGCGCTTTTACGCCGAGTTCCTCGCGAACGCCCAGGGCGAGGACGTGGTGGCCGGCATCCGCACGCCCGAGCACATCGACGACCTCCGCCGACGCATGCCGCAGATCTACGCTGAGCTCACCACGATCGCCGACCGCCTCGAGCGCCACTACAAGGACATGCAGGACATCGAGTTCACGATCCAGGAGGGCACGCTGTACCTCCTCCAGACGCGCGCGGGCAAGCGGTCGGCGGCGGCGGCGGTGAAGGTTGCGGTGGACCTCGTCGGTGAGGCCGTCATCGACCAGCACACGGCGCTGCTGCGCGTGAACCCGCGTGACCTCGCGAGGCTCTTCGTCCCGCTGCTCGACCCGCGCGCGAAGCAGCAGGCGCTCGACGGAGGTCGACTGCTCGCGCGGGGGCTGGCCGCGGCGCCGGGCGGCGCCGTGGGGCAGGTCGTCTTCGACGCCGACCGTGCGGTGGAGCTGGCGAAGAACGGCCAGCCGGTGATCCTGGTGCGCCCGGAGACGTCGCCGGAGGACGTGGCCGGCATGTACGCGTCGGAGGGGATCGTGACCGCGCGCGGTGGTCGCACGTCGCACGCGGCCGTGGTCGCGGTCGGGATGGGCAAGCCGTGCATTGTGGGCGCCAACGACATCGTCGTCCACGAGGAACGCCGCGTGTTCGACGCGCGCGGGCGCGTCGTGCGCGAGGGCGACATCATCTCCATCGACGGCGAGACGGGCGAGGTGATCCTCGACGCCGTCGAGCGCACGATGCCCGAGGTGACGGGCGCGGTGCCGGAGTTCCTCGGCTGGGCGGACCGGTACCGGAAGCTCGGCGTGCGCGCCAACGCCGACACGCCCGAGGACGCCGCGCGGGCGCGCGCGTTCGGCGCCGAGGGCATCGGGCTGGTCCGCACCGAGCACATGTTTTTCGCCTCCGACCGGATCCCCATCGTTCGCGACATGATCATGGCGGGAGACGCGCTGTCGCAGCAGGTGGCCCTCGACAAGCTGCTGCCCTTCCAGCGCGAGGACTTCGTGGGGATCTTCCGCGCCATGGACGGTCTTCCGGTGACGATCCGGCTGCTCGATCCGCCGCTGCACGAGTTCCTCGCCAACCCGAAGGAGTACCGCGAGATGCTCGAGGAGCGCGTGCGGCTGGACGCACTGAACATGAACCCCGCGCGCAAGGCGGCGCTCGACGAGAAGCTCGCCAAGATCGATTCGCTACGCGAAGCCAACCCGATGCTCGGCCACCGCGGCTGCCGCCTCGGCATCACCTCGCCGAAGATCTACGGCATGCAGGTGCGCGCGATCATGGAGGCGGCGTGCACGGTTGCCGAGCAGGGTGTCCGGGTCGAGCCCGAGATCATGGTCCCGCTCACCGGGACCGTCGGCGAGATGAAGCTGACCTCCAAGCAGGCGAGGGAGATCGCCGACGGGATCGTGGCGGAGAAGGGCGTGCCGGTGCGGTACTCGATCGGCACGATGATCGAGGTGCCCCGGGCCGCCCTCATCGCCGACAAGATCGCGCAGGACGCCGAGTTTTTCTCGTTTGGCACCAACGATCTCACCCAGCTGACGTTCGGTTACAGCCGGGACGACGTCGCCAAGTTCCTCCCCGAGTACCTCCAGAAGGGCGTGCTCGCCCACGATCCGTTCGCCGTGCTCGACCCGGAAGGTGTCGGCGAGCTCGTCAAGATCGGCATCGAGCGCGGACGCCGCACGCGGCCGGACCTCAAGATCGGCATCTGCGGGGAGCACGGCGGCGACCCGTCGTCGGTCGAGTTCTGCCACAAGGTGGGGATGACCTACGTCTCGTGCTCACCCTACATGATCCCCATCGCACGACTCTCCGCCGCGCAGGCACGGATCAAGGCGCGGGACGCGGCGGAGGGGCCGCCCAATGCCTAGGAGGAACCCTCTGTGAAGATGCCGGGTGCGCGAATCGTTCTGGAAGCCCTGAAGCGCGAGGGGGTCGACGTCATCTTCGGACTTCCCGGCGGCGCGGTGCTGCCGATCTACGACGCGCTGTACGACTTCAAGGGCCTGCGCCACATCCTCGTGCGCCAGGAGGCGGCGGCGGGCCACGCCGCCGAGGGCTACGCCCGGACGACCGGGCGGGTCGGCGTCTGCCTCGTCACGTCGGGGCCGGCGGCGACCAATCTAGTCACGGCGCTGCAGGACGCGCTGATGGACTCGATCCCGATCGTCGCTTTCACCGGGCAGGTGCCGACGCACCTGATCGGCAACGACGCCTTCCAGGAGGCGGACAACGTCGGCATCACGCGCCCGTGCACGAAGCACAACTTCCTCGTGAAGGACGGCAACGACCTGGGGCCGATCATCCGCGAGGCGTTCCACATCGCCTCGACGGGACGCCCCGGCCCGGTCCACGTCGACCTGCCCAAGGACGTGCTCGTCAAGGAGTGGGACCTCGTCTGGCCCGAGCGCGTCCAGATGCGCTCGTACAACCCGAACTACGACGGCCACCCCGGCCAGATCAAGCGGGCGGCGAAGCTGCTCGTGCGCGCGAAGAAGCCCGTGCTCTACGTCGGCGGCGGGGTCATCTCGGCCGACGCGAGCCAGGAGCTGCGCGAGCTCGCCGAGCTCACGCAGATTCCCCTCACGCAGACGCTCATGGGGTTGGGCTCTTTCCCGATGGCGCACCCGCTGTCGCTCGACATGCTGGGCATGCACGGCAGCTACTACGCGAACATGGCCGTGCATAACGCAGACGTGCTCGCCGCCATCGGCGCGCGCTTCGACGACCGCGTCACCGGGCGCGTGGATGCCTTCGCCCCCCACGCCCAGATCATCCACATCGACATCGACCCGTCGTCCATCTCCAAGAACATCAAGGTGGACGTGCCGATCGTCGGGGATTGCCGGCGGGTCCTGGCGAGTCTGCTGCAGGCGGTCCGCGAGGAGCTCAAGGAAGAGACGCCGGGCGGCGTGCGCGAGGCGCGGCTCCAGTGGGCGGAGCAGATCGCCCAGTGGAAGCGGGACAATCCCTTCCGCTACGAGTGGAGCGACGATGTCGTGAAGCCGCAGTACGTCATCGAGGAGCTCTCGAACGCCACGAACGGCGAGGCCTTCATCGTCACCGGTGTCGGGCAGCACCAGATGTGGGCGGCGCAGTACTACCGGTTCCGGCATCCGCGCATGTGGTGCACGTCCGGCGGTCTCGGCACGATGGGCTACGGGCTGCCGACGGCGATGGGCGTCCAGGCCGCGAACCCCGGCAAGCTCGTCATCAACATCGACGGCGACGGGTCCTTCCAGATGAACAGCCAGGAGCTGGCCACGTGCTTCACCGAGGGGCTCCCGGTCAAGACCGTGATCATCAATAACCTCGGCCACGGCATGGTCCGCCAGTGGCAGCGGATCATCTACAAGGAGCGCTACTGCGCGATCGACCTGCCGGGCGTGCCGGACTGGGTCCGGCTCGCCGAGGCCTACGGGTGCGTCGGGCTCCGGGTGACCAAGCCGAGCGAGCTCGTGCCGGCGATCGAGAAGATGCTGAGCACGCCCGGGCCGGTCATCCTCGACGTGTGCGTGGACAAGGACGAGTGCGTCTTCCCGATGGTGCCGGCGGGCGGCGCCAACACCGACATGATCCTGGCGCCGCCGAGCCGCGAAGTGCGCGACAAGGCCGCCAAGTCGCAGACGGGGTTCTAGTTAGATGCAGAACGGAAACGAGCCGCGGAAGCACACGATCGCCGTGCTGGTCGAGAACAAGTTCGGCGTGCTCTCGCGCGTCGCCGGGCTCTTCTCGGCGCGCGGGTACAACATCGAGAGCCTGTCGGTCGGCGAGACGCTCGATCCGACCGTGTCGCGTATGACGCTCGTGGTGACCGGCGACGAGTTCATCATCGAGCAGGTCACCAAGCAGCTGCACAAGCTGATCGACGTCATCAAGGTCAACGACCTGACGGACGACGACCACGTCGAGCGCGAGCTGATGCTCATCCGCGTCAACGCCGAGCCGCAGTACCGGGCCGAGATTCTCCGCACCGCCGACATCTTTCGCGCCAAGGTCGTCGACGTCACGCCGACGTCCTTCACGCTCGAGGCGACGGGCGACGAGGGCAAGCTCGAGGCGCTCGTCGAGCTGCTGCGGCCCGCGGGGATCCAGGAGCTCGTGCGCACGGGCAAGGTGGCGATCGCGCGCGGATCGAAGACGCGCGCGCGGAAGGCCGAGCCCGCGCGCGAGCGCCGGCCGCGGCCCACCGACGACCCGAGGGTCGTCGGGTTCGCGGACTAACTTCAACGGACGAAAGGAACGGAACGGGATGCCGGCAAAGATCTACTACGACCAGGACGCCGATCTCGGCCTGCTGAAGGGCCGGAAGATCGCGATCATCGGCTACGGCAGTCAGGGGCACGCGCACGCGCTGAACCTCAAGGACTCGGGGCAGGACGTCGTCGTCGGCCTCTACAAGGGCTCGCCGAGCCGCGCGCGGGCGGAGAAGGACGGGCTGCGCGTCGCGAGCGTGAACGAGGCCGCGCAGATGGCCGACGTCGTCATGATCCTCCTGCCCGACCAGAGCCAGCGCGACGTCTTCGAGCGGGAGATCCGGGGCGGTCTCGCCAAGGGCAAGATGGTGATGTTCGCCCACGGCTTCAACATCCACTTCAACCAGGTGGTGCCGCCGGCCGACGTGGACGTGACGATGATCGCTCCGAAGGCGCCCGGCCACGTGATGCGCGACCTGTTCAGCCAGGGGCCGGGTGTGCCCGGTCTCCTCGCCGTGCAGCAGGACGTCACCGGCAGGGCGAAGGACATGGCGCTCGCGTACGGCAAGGGTGTCGGCTGCACGCGCGCCGGCGTGATCGAGACGACCTTCAAGGAGGAGACGGAGACCGACCTGTTCGGCGAGCAGGCGGCGCTCTGCGGCGGCATCTCGCACCTGATCAAGGCCGCCTTCGAGACGCTCGTCGAGGCCGGGTACCAGCCCGAGGTTGCGTACTTCGAGTGCATGCACGAGATGAAGCTCATCGTCGACCTGTTCTACCAGGGCGGGCTCGCGTACATGCGCTACTCGGTCTCGGACACCGCCGAGTACGGCGACTACTCGCGCGGTCCCCGCGTCGTGAGCCCCGCCACGAAGGCCGAGATGAAGAAGATCCTCGACGAGATCCAGTCGGGGCAGTTCGCGCGCGAGTGGGTGCTCGAGAACCAGGCCAACCGCGCCTCCTTCCTCGCGACGCGGCGCCGGGAGGCGGAGCACCCGATCGAGGAGGTCGGCAAGCGGCTGCGCGCGATGATGTCCTGGATTAAAC
>JBOHQB010000489.1:0-9205 GCA_050731995.1 Candidatus Rokuibacteriota bacterium | reverse complement strand
GGAGCCGTTCCGCCTGCGCCGGCGAAAGATCGATGGTGAGCTTCATGGAGGTACTGTACCGTGGTGCCGCCCCGTCCAACAACCCGCTTCAGCGGACCGGCTACGCCGGCCGCTGAGCGTGCGCGTTCGGCGACCAAGACTCTCATGGACGAATATGTCAACCGGGAGTTCTAGCATGTGCTCTTCTTACGACACGGCTGCGCAACCCGCCGACGATGAGGCCGCCATCCGTCAGCTCATCGAGGCGATGACGGCGGCCTTCAACACGCGCAACGAAGGCGCCACAGCAGCTCTCATGACGGAGGATGCCGATTTCGTCAACGTTTTGGGCAGTTGGTCGAAGGGTGCGGCCGAGATTGCTAGGGCCCGCCACGCTCGCTTTGCTACCGCCCTCAAGAATCCGCATCATCGACGTCCGAATTCGGTTCATCCGGCCGGACCTGGCGCTTGTGCACGTGACCCACGAGATGACCGGGATGCTGGATGCTGCCGGGACGGAACTCCCTCCACATCGTGAACTGAGTCTGCGCGTCGTCGTCAATGATCGCGGCAGTGGCGTGTGACCGCGTTTCAGAATACGACGGTGAGTGCTCCGAGCGCGCGGTCATGCTAGGGACGTATTTCAGGAACAGAGGATCGCCGAACACGTTCGAGCGGACCGCTGGCTCGCATTCGCTCGCCGCGTCCGCTCAACGTGACCGTTATACGTCAGAGGATAGTCGTCTGACGCCTCCAGGACTTCGCGGTATAGTCGAAGTATGCGCAGTGTCGCCGATCGCCTGAAGGCGGAAGAGCGGAAAGCACTCGCCGCTCTGACGCCGGCCGAGCGGGTCGCGCTCGCGCTCGCATTGGGCGCCCGCGACCTCGAAGCGTTCCGCTTGGCGCATCAGCCGCCGCTCTCGCCCGTGGACGCCGCGCGCGAGCTCGAGCGGCGTCGGCAACAGGGCCGTCGACCTTCACGCTGCCTCGAGGAGCTGATCGGCTGAGCCTGCTCCGTCGCGTCGCGACGCTCCTCCGCGATCGGCGGATCCCCTTCGCAGTCGTCGGCGCCGCTGCAATGGCCGTCCACGGTGTGAGCCGCTCGACCCGGGACATCGACATCCTCGTCGCGGACGGCCGGTGTCTCGACCCGCAAACGTGGGGAGCCCTCGAGCGGGAGGGCGTCGGCTCCACCGTCCGGCGGGGTGATGCCGATGATCCCCTCGCCGGCGTCGTGCGGCTCACCGAGCCCGGGCGGTCCTCGACGTCATCGTCGGGCGCTCGCCCTGGCAGGCCGAGGCGCTGACACGCGCCGTGGAGCGCGAGATCGACGGCGTGAGCGTGCCGGTGGTGGCGGCGGCGGACCTCGTGCTCCTCAAGCTCTACGCGGGCGGTTCTCAAGATATGTGGGACATCGAGCAGCTCCTCGCCGGACCCGGCCGTGCCGCGCTCGTCGCCGGCGTAGTCCTCCCAGCGCTCCCGGAGGACGCGCGGCGGCTCTGGGCGCGCATCGCCGGATCGCGCTAGAGTAGCGGCCGGCATGGACGACCTGAACCCCCGCTACCGGTGGGACCGCCCGCTCCAGGCGCCCGGCCACATCCAGGTGGACTTCGAGGAGCGCGTGGACTTCCGCCGGCTCCACGCCTACCGTCTCGGCCGCGCGCGGCAGGCGCTGGCGAAGTCCGGGCTCGGCGCCCTGCTCTGCTTCGACCAGTACAACATCCGCTACCTCTCGGGCACCGTCATCGGCGAGTGGGCGCGCGACAAGCTCACGCGCTGGTGTCTCCTCACCGGCAACGGCGAGCCGTGGGTGTGGGACTTCGGCTCCGCCGCGCGTCACCATCGGCTCTACGCGCCGTGGATCCCGGAGCGGCAGTCGCTCGCGGGCATGGTCGGCATGCGCGGCGCGGTCTCGCCCAAGGCCGGACTCTTCAAGAAGGCCGCGCAGGAGATCAAGGACATCTTGAAGGCGGAGGGCGTCGCCGGAATGCCGCTCGGCATCGACCTCGTCGAACCGCCGTTCCTCTTCGGTCTTCAAGAATTGGGGATCGAGGTGCGCGACGGCCAGCAGACGATGCTCGAGGCGCGGATGCTCAAGAGCCAGGACGAGCTGACGCTCCTCAACATGGCCGCCGCGATGGTGGACGGCGTCTACCAGGACATCTTCGAGGCGCTCAAGCCCGGCGTGCGCGAAAACGAGATCGTCGGCCTCGCCACCAAGCGGCTGTACGAGATGGGCTCGGACTGCGTGGAAGCGATCAACGCGATCTCCGGTGAGCGGTGCAGCCCGCACCCGCACAACTTCACCGACCGCCTGATCCGTCCCGGCGACCAGGCGTTCTTCGACATCATCATGTCGTTCACCGGCTACCGGACGTGCTACTACCGCACCTTCGCCGTCGGCCGGGCGACGCCGGCGCAGGTGGACGCCTACACGAAGGCGCGCGAGTGGATGGACGGCGCGATCGCGCTGATCAAGCCCGGCGTGACGACCGACAGGATCGCGCGGGCGTTTCCCAAGTCGCAGGAAATCGGCTTCGACAGCGAGATGGCCGCCTTCGGCCTCAACTTCTGCCACGGCATCGGGCTCGGCCTCCACGAGCGGCCGATCATCAGCCGGCTCAACTCCTTCGACGACCCGATGGAGCTCGAGGCCGGGATGATGTTCGCGGTCGAGACCTACTGCCCGGCGACCGACGGTGTCTCGGCGGCGCGCATCGAGGAAGAAGTCATCGTGACGCCCTCGGGCGCCCAGATCATCACGCTCTTCCCCGCCCAGACGCTGCCGGTGGCCAACAGGTACTAGCGGCCGTCGGGATACCCGATCCTCTGCTAGACTTGGCCGGCGTGGCCGCCCGGCGGCCTCCAACTTCACGACGGGGAGTCACGACATGAACCGTACCTTCTTGCGCGTATTCGGTCTGCTGCTGCTCGTCCTGCTCGCTGGCTGGCCGGCGGTCGCCGCCGCCCAGACCGTCAAGATCGGCGCGGTCGTCCCGCTCACCGGCCGGTACGGCGGCGGCGGCGCACAGGTGCGCGCGGGCTACGAGATCGCGGTCGAGCAGATCAACGCGGCCGGCGGCGTGAGCGTCGGCGGCAAGAAGATGCCGCTCGAGCTCGTCCTGCTCGACGACGAGTCGGACGCGACGAAGACGGTCGCGCGGCTCGAGTCGCTCGCCGCGCAGGGCGTCGTCGCCTACCTCGGCGGCTTCGGCTCCGACCTCCACGCGGCGGCGGCGTCCGTCGCCGAGAAGAACAAGACGCCGTACCTCGGCGTGGCGTTCGCGCTCTACAAGATCCACCAGCAGGGGTTCAAGTACCTCTTCTCGCCCTTCTGGAAGTCGCCCGACATCCGCCAGGGCACGGTGGACCTCCTCACCTCGATCCCCGCGGCCGAGCGGCCGAAGGCCGCCGCGATCTTCCAGGAGAAGACCGACTGGGGCCGCGAGATGGCGACCGCGTGGATGGAGGCGGCCAAGGGCGCGGGCTACCAGGTGGTCGTGAACGCCGAGTACGCGCCGGGCGCCAAGGACTTCTCCGACCTGATCCTCAAGGCCAAGAGCGCCGGCGCGGACATCGTCTTCGGGCTGCCGACGCCGCCCGACGGCATGACCATCGTCAAGCAGATGAAGGAGCTCGGTTACAACCCGAAGATGACGATGTTCATCCGCGCGCCGGACCCGCCCGTCTGGTCGAAGAACCTCGGCAAGGACGGCGACTACGTCGTCCTCGGCCCGGGCTGGCACCACGCCTTCAACGCGCCGGGCGTGAAGGACCTGAACGACGCGCACGCGAAGAAGATCGGGCGCCCCGCCGATCCGATCGCCGGCCCCTCCTACGCGTGCGTGCAGATCCTGGCCGCCGCGATCAGTAAGGCCGGTACGACGGACCGCGACAAGATCCGCGACGCGATCGCCGCCACGGACATGCCGACCGTCGTCGGGCAGGTGAAGTTCCGTGCCGACGGCACGGGGACCGTCGGCGCGGTATTTCTCCAATGGCTGAACGGCAAGCAAGAGATGGTGTGGCCCCGCGAGGGCGCGACGGCGAAGCTCAGCTACCCGGCGCCGCCGTTCGCCAGCCGGTGAGGCTCTAGCTGGCGCTTCTCGAGCTCGAAGGCGTCTGCAGGGCCTTCGGTGGCGTCCGCGCGGTCAGCGACGTCAGCTTCACGGTCGACGAGGGTGAGCTCGTCGGGGTCATGGGCCCCAACGGCTCGGGCAAGACCACCCTCTTCAACCTGATCACGGGCGCGCTCCGTCCCGACGCTGGGCGCGTGCGCCTCGCGGGCCGCGACATCACCGGCTGGCCGCCGTACCGGATCTGCGCCGAGGGAATCGCGCGCACCTTCCAGCACGTGCGCCCGTTCGGCGGCCTCACCGCACTCGACAACGTGCTCGTCGGCCGGCTCTACGGCCGCGCCCGTGAGCGGCGGGCCACGGCGGCGCCCGGTGCCGAGAAGCTGCTCGCGCTCGTCGGCCTCGGCGGCCGCGGTCACCTGCCCGCCGTGTCCCTCACGCTCATGGACCGCAAACGTCTGGAGCTCGCGCGCGCGCTCGCCACCGAGCCGCACCTCCTGCTGCTCGACGAGTTCATGGCGGGCCTCAACCCCGCCGAGACCGAGAGCGTGATGGCCCTGCTTCGTCGCCTCCAGCAGGAGGGCGTGACGATCTTGATGGTCGAGCACATCGTCTGGGCGCTGCTCGATCTCTCGCGTCGCGTGGTCGTGCTGAGCGCCGGCGAGAAGATCGCCGAGGGACCTCCGGATGCCGTCGCCGCCGACCCGACGGTCGTGGACGTCTACCTCGGCACCGGCGCCGGGAGCCGGCGCCGTGCTTGAGCTCGAGGCGGTCGAGGCCGCCTACGGCCCGCTCCGCGCGCTCACCGGCGCGACGCTCGCGGTCCGGCGCGGCGAGATCGTGGCGCTCGTCGGCGGCAATGGCGCCGGCAAGACCACGCTCATCCGCTGCGTCACCGGCCTCCTGCCGGCGCGCGCGGGACGCATCAGCCTCGACGGCGAGCCTCTCACCGGCCTCCTCCCCCACGCCATCGTCGAGCGCGGCATCGCCGTTGTGCCCGAGGGGCGGCGGCTCTTCGGGGGAATGTCCGTCGAGGAGAACCTGGACCTCGGCGCCTTTGCGCCCCACGCGCGCGCCGGGCTCGCCGCGCGTCGTGAGCGCCTGTACGCGATCTTCCCGATCCTGCGCGAGCGGCGGCGCCAGCTCGCCGGGACGCTCTCGGGCGGCCAGCAGCAGATGGTGGCGATCGGGCGGGCGCTCATGGCCGAGCCGCGCCTGCTGATCCTCGACGAGCCCTCGCTCGGGCTGGCGCCCCGGATCGTGGACACGATCCTCGGCGTCGTCGCCGACATCAACCGCGACGGCGTGTCGGTCCTGCTCGTCGAGCAGAACGTGCAGGCCGCGCTCGGTCTCGCGCACCGCGCCTACATCCTCGAGGGCGGGCGCGTGACTGGCGAGGGCCGGGGCGCCGACCTTCTCGGCGATCCGCACGTGCGCCGCGCGTACCTCGGCCCGCTCGCGGTGGACCGGTGACGTCGCTCCTCCAGCAGCTCGTCCTGGGCCTCCTCGTCGGGGGACTGTACGGCCTCGCCGCCGCGGGGTTGGGCCTCGTCTTCGGCGTGCTCA
This sequence comes from Candidatus Rokuibacteriota bacterium, assembly GCA_050731995.1. Taxonomy (GTDB): domain Bacteria; phylum Methylomirabilota; class Methylomirabilia; order Rokubacteriales; family CSP1-6; genus JBOHQB01. Next base: position 3,584 of record JBOHQB010000489.1, on the reverse strand, counting down.
AGGTGCTCAACGTCGCGCACGGCGAGCTGATCATGCTCGGCGGCTACGGCGCCTACTGGCTCTTCGCGCTGCTCGGGCTCGATCCGTTCCTGTCGCTCCCGCTCGTCGTGGCGGGCGCGCTCGGCGCCGGCGTGCTGCTCTACGTCGGCCTCTTCGGCTTCGTGGTGCGCACGCACGAGGAGACGCGCATCAAGAACTCGCTGCTGATCGGGTTCGGCCTGTCGCTGGCGACGCACGCCCTCGCCGTCCGCCTGTGGACGGCCGACGAGCGGTCGATCACGACGGCGTACGCCGGAGCCGTCGTGAACCTCGGGCCGATCACGATCCCGCTCGTGCGTCTCGGCAGTCTCGGGCTCGCGCTCGTCCTGATCGGCGTGCTCCACCTCCTCCTTCAGCGCTGGCGCTGGGGGCGGGCGATCCGCGCGACCGCGGAGGACTGGGAGGCGGCCTCGCTCACCGGCATCGACATCCGGCGCGCCTACCTCCTGGCCTTCGCCCTCGGCACGGCGCTGGCCGGCGCCGCGGGCACGCTCGTGAGCGTCGGCTACTCGGTCAGCCCTTCCATCGGGCTCGAGTGGACACTCAAGGCGCTCATCGTCATTGTTCTCGCCGGCCTCGGCTCGATGCCCGGCATCTTCGTCGGCGGCCTCGTCCTCGGGCTGGCCGAGGCGGCCAGCGCGTTCACTTTTGGCGGGCCGTACCGCGAGGTCGTGGGCCTCGTGATCTTCTTCGTCGTGCTCGTCGCCCGGCCACGCGGGCTCTTCGTGCGATGACGGCGCGCGCGGGAGTCGCGCTCGGCGCCGTCGCGCTCGCCGCGCTGGCCGCCGTGCCGCTCGTGACGAAGCGCGATGACGTGCTGAACTTCTTCTTCCTGGCGCTCCTGTCGGTCGTGCTCGCCCAGTCGTGGAACATCGTCGCCGGCTACGCGGGCCAGGTGAACCTCGGCCACGCGGCCTTCTTCGGCCTCGGCGCCCTCGTCACGCGGACGCTCTGGATCGCCGGGTGGCCCGTCGCCGTCGGCATGGTGCTCGGCGCCGTCGCCGCGACCGCCTTCGCGCTCCTCGTCGGCTCGGCCGCCTTCAGGCTCCGGGGCGCATACTTTGCGATCGGTACGCTGGCGCTCGGCGAGATCCTGAGAATCACCGTCGGCAACGCGCTGCCCGAGGTCTCCACGCTCCCGACGGCGGTGATCGGGGAATACCGCCTCGGTCCGCGCTACTACCTGGCGGTCGCGCTCGCGGCGGTGACGGTCGCGATCGTGGCGGCGCTCGAGCGCTCGCGCGCCGGCCTCGGCATGCAGGCGATCCGTGAGGACGAGGAGGCGGCCGGAGCGACGGGCGTGAACGCGCTCGGCCTCAAGCTCCGCGCGCTGGCGCTCTCGACGGCGCTGGCGGGGCTCGCGGGCGGGCTCTTCGCCTACTACCACATCTCCTACTACCCCGCGCATCCCTTCGGGCCCCACTGGACGTTCGACGCGCTCCTGATCACCTACATCGGCGGTGTCGGCACCGTCCACGGCCCCATCGTGGGCGCGTTCTTCTACGTCTTCCTCAAGGAGTACCTGGCGAATCGCTGGGTGGACTTCCACCTGCTGATCTTCGGCGCGCTCTTCATCGCGATCGTGCTGCTGCTGCCGGGCGGTCTCGTCGAGGCCGCGGCGCGCGTGCGGGGGCTCGCGGGCGCCCGCCGCGCCTAGAGGAGCCTGTCGGGTTATCGAGGAGCGCCACGGGTTCCCCGGGGCGCTCCAAGCGCTGGGGGGCGTGGGAGTGCGAAGCCGCAGCGCGTTCGACGCGCGAGGCGAGCCTGCGACGGATGGCCATTTCGTGGCCCCCCACATGAATAGTCACTCGATCACCTGATCCGCTCGCAGCAGCAGTGACCGCGGGATCGTGAGGCCGAGCGCCCGGGCGGTGCGAAGGTTGAGCGCGAGTCCGACCTTGTCGTAGTTCTCGACCGGCAGGTCCTTCGGGGAAGTGCCGCCCAGAATTCGCTGGACGTGCCTCGCCGAGACCCGACCGATCTCGAAATAGCTGGCACCGTAAGCCGCCAGTGCTCCTTTCGCCACCAGGCCCTGCTCGTGGAACATCGTCGGCAGCTTCTTGGCCCTTGCGGCCTCGATGATCAGCGGCGCCTGGCTGGTCACCAACACGCCCGGGGTGTGGAAGTAGGCGTCCACGTCGCGCGGCTTGAGCGCCTGCAGACCCAGGCGGAGCTCCTCGATCGAGCTCACGTGTCGCTCGACGAGCTGCACCCCCAATTGCCGCGCGGCATCGCGGCCCAGCCGGGCGTTGCCCCTCGCCGTCGCGTCGCCGGGGTTGAAGAAGGTCATCACCCGACTGAGCCTCGGGATCATCTCCCTCAGGACCTGCAGGCGCTTTGCGGTCAGGTCGCGCGAGAGGCCGAGGACCCCTGTCAGCCGCCCGCCCGGCTTCGCGAGGCTCTCCACGAGCCCATCCGCGAGCGGATCGCCGCCAACGTAAAACACCATAGGGGTCCGCGTGGTCACACGTTTCGCCGCGACGGTGACGGGCGTGGTGACCGTGTAGATGAGGTCGACTTTCCCACGTTCGAGATCCCTCGCCGCCTCCTCGGCCGCCTTCAGATCGCCCTTTATCTCCCGGATGTCGAGGACGAAGTGTTTGCCCTCTTCGAGCCCCAGCTCCCGGAGCCCCTGCCGCAGTCCCTCGACTACCGTTTGGTGGTAGCCGCTGAAATAGATGATCCCCACGCGGTGGACGTTCCCGGGTGTCTGCGCCAGGGCGGCGTACGCGAAGAGAGGGCCGAGGACGAGGACGAGCAGTCCAACGAACCGTGAAGTTCTCATGCTTGGTTCGCCTCAGCGTAGCTCAGATGCGGAACGACGCAATAGACCCGATCTCGGGGTTACCCCACGCCACGCCCGCGCGCGACGACGAGCCGGTAGCCGAGATCGAGCTCGTCGCGACGCAGAAGATCGCCGTGTCGGCGCGCCCAGGTGCCGTCCGCCAGGTCAGCCCGGAGCCGCGCGAGTCCGGGCTCGACGTCCTCGAGCTTCGCGAACGTGGAGATTGCCGAGCGGACGCCGGCATCCACATAGGCACCCGGTCGTCGCCAGTAGGCGCCGAGAAAGCCGTCGGTGCAGTCGTGGGGCACGGGCAACGGGACCACCTCGATCTCGCCGAGCACCCCGCGGAGCTCGTCCACGGTCGGGAAAATCGGACGGTCGATGGTGAGGATCGACGGGAAGTAGTCCTCCGTGAGCCAGAAGCCCGGCGTCGCAGGATCCCACGTCACGATCACCACACGGCCGTGCGCGACGCGCGCGAGCTCGGCGAGTCCGCGCGCGCGATCGGGCCAGTGGTGCACCGTGAGCACGGCGAGCGCGGCGGCGAAGGCGCCGGCGGCGAATGGCAGGTCGGTCGCCGAGGCCTGGACGACGGGCGCGGCGCCCGGTCGCCGCTGGTGGATCATCGCGAGTGACGGCTCCACGGCGACGACGCGGCGGTCGGTCGGCTCGTAGGACCCGGCGCCGGCCCCGACGTTCACGACGCTCTCGGCCGCGCCGAGCGTCTGTCGGATTGCCGCGCCGATGCGCGGGTCCGGGC
>JBOHQB010000488.1:0-7534 GCA_050731995.1 Candidatus Rokuibacteriota bacterium | reverse complement strand
TATCTGCTGATCGGCTTCTGGTTTCACAAGAAGTCCGCCGGCGACGCTGCGAAGAAAGCATTCCTGACGACGCGTCTCGGCGACATCGGCTTCCTGCTCGGCATTTTGCTTATCTGGACGAAGGCTGACACGTTCAACATCCCGATCATCCAGGAGATGGCGCAAAACGGCGAGCTTTCCGACGCCGTGATCACGCTGTTTGCGCTCGGACTGTTTGCCGGCGCCGTCGGCAAGTCGGCGCAGTTCCCGCTCCACGTGTGGCTGCCGGACGCGATGGAAGGCCCGACACCGGTCTCCGCGCTGATCCACGCGGCCACGATGGTGACCGCCGGCGTCTACATGGTCGCGCGGAGCCACGTGCTGTTCGAGCGCTCAGGCGTCGCGCTGGACGTCGTGCTGTGGGTGGGCGTCGTGACGGCGCTCTTCGCCGGATCCATCGGCCTCGCCCAGACGGACATCAAGCGCGTGCTCGCCTACTCCACCGTGAGCCAGCTCGGCTTCATGTTCGCGGCCGTCGGGCTCGGCGCGTACGCCGTCGCCATCTTCCATCTCGTCACGCACGCCTTCTTCAAGGCGCTGCTCTTCCTCGGCGCCGGCTCGGTCATCCACAGCCTCGGCGGCGAGCAGGACCTCCGGAGGATGGGGGGGCTCGCGCCCAAGATGGTGACGACGACGATCACGATGACGATCGGCGCCGCGGGGCTGGCCGGCGTGCCGGGGCTGGCCGGCTTCTTCTCCAAAGACGAGATCCTCGCCGCCGCGTTCCACGGCAACCGGGCCGTCTGGGTGCTGCTGCTGGGCGGCGCGTTCATGACCGCGTTCTACACGTTCCGGCTGATCTTCCTGGCGTTCTTCGGGGGCCCGCGCATGTCCAAGGAGGTCGCGCACCACGCCCACGAGTCGCCGCGGGTGATGACGGGGCCGCTCGTCGTGCTGGCGACGCTCACGGTCGTCACGGGCTGGCTCGTCGGTGTGCCCTCCGAGCACGGGACGCGCTTCGAGCGCTTCCTCGCCACCGTCTTTCCGCTCCGGGAGGCGGAGCACGGCGGGGTCGCGGGCTACATGCTGCTGCTCCTCTCGGTCGTCGTCGTCGTCGCCGGCATCGTGCTCGCGTGGGTGATGTACATGTCGAGACCCGTCCAGGTCGAGCGGATCGGGCTGCCGCGCGGCGCCGTGCACGCGCTCCTGCTGAACGCGTGGTACGTGGACCGGCTCTACGACCGCGCGATCGTCGGGCCGCTGCGGGCGCTCTCCGAGTTCCTCGCGCAGAAGGTGGACCTCGGCGTCGTGGACGGGCTGGTCAACGGGGTGGGGCGGGCCGTCGTGCTCTGGGCGCGGGTCGGGCGGCGCTTCCAGACCGGCTACGTCGTGAACTACACGCTGACGATGCTGGTCGGCGCGGTCCTGCTCGTCACATACTTGTTGATCCTGTGAGGCGCTGACGCCGTGCGCTTCGGGGTGCTCACCGCGGTCACCTTCCTGCCGGCGCTCGGCGCGCTGCTCCTCGCGCTTGTGCCGCGGCGCCGCGAGACGGCGCTCCGCGCCGGCGCGCTCGGCATCGCGAGCCTGACCTTCGTCCTGTCGCTGGCGCTCTGGTTCGGGTTCGATGCGGACGACCCCGACTTCCAGTTCGAGGAGGTCGCGCGCTGGATCCCGTCGCTCGGGGCCGGCTATCACATCGGCATCGACGGCATCAGCCTGCTGCTCGTCCTCCTCACGACGTTCCTCACCCCGCTCTCGCTGCTGTCGGCATGGCGCTCGATCGAGGAGCGCACGAAGGAGTTCGTGCTGACCGTGCTGGCGCTCGAGACGGGGATGCTCGGCGTCTTCGTGAGCCTCGACCTCCTCCTCTTCTTCGTCTTCTGGGAGGCGATGCTCGTCCCGATGTACCTGATCATCGGCGTGTGGGGCGGCGGGCAGCGCGTCTACGCGGCGATCAAGTTCATCCTCTACACAATGCTCGGCTCCGCGCTGATGCTGGTCGCGATCCTCGTGCTCTACTTCCAGCAAGGCGCGGCGAGTGGCGTCTACACCTTCGACCTCGAGCAGCTCGGCCGCTGGGTCGTGCCGGCCGGTCTCGGGCAGAACCTCATGTTCCTGGCGTTCGCGCTCGCGTTCGCGATCAAGGTGCCGCTCTTCCCGTTCCACACCTGGCTGCCGGACGCGCACGTCGAGGCGCCGACGGCCGGCTCGGTCCTCCTGGCCGCCGTCCTGCTCAAGATGGGGACGTACGGATTCCTGCGCTTCTGTCTGCCGTTCTTTCCGGACGCGAGCCTCACGTTCCAGCCCCTCGTGTGGGTTCTCGCGCTGATCGGCATCGTGTACGGCGCGTGGGTGTCCACGGTCCAGCCCGATCTGAAGAAGCTCGTCGCGTATTCCAGCGTGAGCCATCTCGGGTTCGTGATGCTCGGTCTTTTCACGTTCACGCCGCAGGGGCTCGTCGGCGCGATCATCCAGATGGTGAACCATGGGCTGTCGACCGGCGCGCTCTTCCTCCTCGTCGGGATGATCTACGAGCGCCGGCATACGCGCCTGATCGCCGACTTCGGCGGGCTCTGGCGGGTCATGCCCGCGTTCTCCGCCGTGTTCCTGGTCGTGTCGCTCTCGTCGCTCGGCCTGCCGGGGCTCAACGGCTTCGTCGGCGAGTTCCTGATCCTCGTCGGCGCGTTCCAGGTCAACCGCGGCGTCGCCGTGCTGGCGACGAGCGGGATCATCTTCGCTGCCGTCTACATGCTCTGGATGTACCAGCGCGTGATCTTCGGCCGCGTCACGCACGACGAGAACAGGGGCCTGGCCGATCTCGGCCCGCGTGAGTGGACGGTCCTGGTTCCGATTCTCGTGTTCATCGTCTGGATCGGCGTGTATCCGACCGTCTTCACCGGCAAGACCGAGGCGGCGGTGGGCGCGCTGCTCGGCCAGGTGCAGGACAAGGCCTCGGTCGCGATGGACGCACGCTGATGGACTGGCTGCCGCCCGCCGTCACGATCGCGCCGCTGCTGCCGGCGCTGATCATCCTGGGCGGCGCGGCCCTCGTGCTCGTCGCGGACCTGCTGCCGCCGCACACGACGAAAGAGCACCTCGGCGGCATCGCCCTGGCCGGCGTCGTCGGCGCGCTGCTGGCGACGATTTCGCAGTGGGGGCAGGAGGCGCGCGCGTTCCGCGATATGGTGCGCCTCGACGGCTTCGCGCTCTTCTTCGGCGTGGTGATCTGCTACGCGGCCGCCCTCGTCCTCCTGCTGTCGATCGACTATCTGCGCCGGACGGGCGGGGAGTGCGGCGAGTTCTACGCGCTCGTCATGTTTGCGACGCTCGGGATGATGCTGCTCTCCGCCGCGGGCGACCTGATCGCGATCTTCCTGGCGCTCGAGACAATGTCGCTGTCGCTCTACGTGCTCGCGGGGCTCTTCAAGTCGCGGCTGACCTCCGGCGAGGCGTCACTGAAGTACTTCCTGCTCGGCGCCTTCGCCTCCGCGTTCCTGCTCTACGGCATCGCGCTCGTCTACGGCGGTACCGGGCACACGGGGTTGGACCGCATCGCGGCCTCGCCCGCCGCGCGCGGCGGCGATCCGCTCGTGGTGATCGGCTTCGCCCTGATCCTCGTCGGCCTGGGCTTCAAGATCTCTCTGTTCCCGTTCCACATGTGGGTGCCGGACGTGTACGAGGGCGCGCCGACGACGGTGACCGCGCTGATCGCGACGGGGTCGAAGGCGGCGGCGTTCGCAGCCCTGATTCGCGTGCTCGAGTCCGCGCTCCGGTCCTCCCGCCCGGGCTGGGTGGGCCTGTTCGAGGTGCTCGCGATCGCGACGATGACCGTGGGCAACGTCGTGGCGATCGTCCAGGGCAGCGTCAAGCGCATGCTTGCGTATTCGTCGGTGGCGCACGTGGGTTACATGCTCGTTGGCCTCGTCGCTGGCTCCGTGGACGGTACCGGCGCCGTTCTTTTCTATCTGCTGGCCTACACGTTCACGACGATCGGCGCCTTCGGCGTGATCGCGCTCACGCGCCGGGCGGGCGAGGAAGCCCTGGAGGTCGCCGACTACGCGGGCCTCGCGCGGCGGCACCCGTTCCTGGCGGGCGCGTTTGCGCTGTTCCTCCTGTCCCTCATCGGCATGCCGCCGCTCGGCGGGTTCATGGCGAAGTTCTACCTCTTCGCCGCGGCGGTCCGGTCGGGCCACGTGGGGCTGACGGTCATCGCGGTGCTCAACTCCGCGCTCGCCGCCTACTACTACTTGCGGGTGATCGTCTACATGTACATGCGCGAGCCGGAGGGGGCCGCCACGTCGTGGGCGCCGTCCTTCGCCGGGGGACTCGCGCTGGCGGTCGCCCTCGTCGGCGTCGTCCTGCTCGGCGTCGCGCCCGCGCCGTTCGTCGAGCTCTCGCAGGCGGCGGTCGCGCCCCTGCTGCGCTGACGGGCGCGCGCGGTCACGTGATCCGGCTGCCGCACCGCGGCTGGCTGCTCGACCTCGACGGCACGGTCTACCGGGGCGAGGCGCTCGTGCCCGGCGCCGCCGAAGCGGTCGCCGCGCTCCGCGCCGACGGCCGGCGCGTGGCGTTCCTCTCGAACAAGCCGCTCCAGACGCGCGCCGAGTACGCGGCCAAGCTCACGCGCCTCGGCGTGCCGGCCGGGCCCGACGACGTCGTTAATTCGTCGCTCGCGCTCGCGCGTCACCTGCGGCGGACCGATCCGGGCGCGCCGCTCTTCGTCATCGGGGAGCCGTCGCTCCAGGAGGAGCTCCGCGCGCACGGGTTCGAGGTGCGCGGCGACCACCGCGTGCGCTGGGTCGTCATCGCCTTCGACCGCACCTTCGACTATGCGAAGCTCAACACCGCGCTCCAGGCGGCGCGCGGCGGCGCCCGCCTGATCGCGACGAACCCGGACCGCACGTGCCCCGTCGAGGGCGGCGAGATCCCCGACTGCGCGGGCATGACGGCCGCGGTCGAGGCGGTGACCGGCCTCACGGTCGAGACGATCGTCGGCAAGCCGTCGCCGATCATCCTGGAGGTCGCCCTGGCATCGCTCGGCGTCGGCGCGGGCGAGTGCGCGATCGTTGGCGACCGGATCGAGACCGACATCGTGATGGGCAAGCGGCTCGGGCTGGCCACCGTGCTCGTGCTCACGGGCGTCACGCGTGCCGACGACCCGCGCGTCGCCGAGATCGCCCCGGACCTCGTGCTACCATCGCTTCGGGAGCTCATCGCGTGACCACCGCGCGGCCCGTACCGCTCGCCGACGGCGATTACGACGTCGTCATCATCGGCGGCGGCATGGCGGGCGCCGGGGCCGCGCGCGACCTCGCGCTGCGCGGCGTCTCGGTGGCCCTGCTCGAGAAGGGCGACTTCGCGTCGGCGACCACGTCGGTGTCGTCGAAGCTGATCCACGGCGGCCTGCGCTACCTCGAGCTCTTCGATTTCGCGCTCGTCCGCGAGTCGCTCACCGAGCGCGATCGGCTCCAGCGCCTGGCGCCGCACCTGGTGAAGCCGCTGCCGTTCCTCGTGCCGATCTACCGCGACTCGTCCCGGAGCCTGATCAAAATCCGGATCGGCCTGCGCCTCTACGACTGGCTCACGCCGGGACGCGACCGGGAGCGGTACCGCGTGCTGCGCCCGGTGGACGCGCTCTCGCTCGAGCCGGCGATGCGATCCGAGGACCTGCGCGGCGCCGGCTACTACTTCGACGACCTCCTCGTCTTTCCGGAGCGGCTCTGCCTCGAGAACGTGCTTTCCGCCTGCCGCCACGGTGCGCACGCGTTCAACTACGCCCAGGTTGAGGAAGTGACGCGGGAGGGGAGCGGCCAGATCGGCGGCGTCCGGGCGCGTGACCTCGTCACGGGCCGGGTGGCGACGCTCGGCGCCCGGATTGTCGTCAACGCGACCGGCCCGTGGGTCGACGAGGTCCGCGCGGCGGCCGCCGTCGCCGACCGCGGCCCGCGCATCCTGCGACGCACGAAGGGCATCCATTGCCTGCTGCCGCGTCTGACCGAGCACGCCGTCTACCACTCGACCAACGACGGTCGGATGATCTTCGTCATCCCGTGGCGCGAGTTCTCCCTCGTCGGCACGACCGATACCGACTTCGAGGGCAACCTCGACCGCGTGCACGCGACGCGCGACGAGGTCGCGTACCTGCTCGACGAGGTGCGGCGCGCGCTGCCCGACCCGCGCCTGACGGCGCGCGAGGTCGTGTACACCTACGCGGGCGTCCGGCCGCTCTCGTGGGAGGAGGGCGCGCGCGGGTCCGACGTCTCGCGGGCCCACAAGATCGTCGCCGAGGCGGACCGGCGCTTCCTGTCGATCACGGGCACGAAGCTCACGTGCTTCCGCAGCCTTGCCGAGGAGCTCGGCGACCAGGTCACTCGCCGCCTCGACCGGCGCGCGCCGTCCCACACGCGCGAGCGCACGCTCGACGGCGCTGACGAGGAGGCCGACCGGGTCGAGGGCCACGCCTGGATGGACGTGTCGCCCGAGAGCGGCTCGAGCGGGCTCGCGCGCGAGACGCTCGAGACGCTCGTCGCCACGTACGGGCGCGCCTGGACGCGGCTCGTCGAGCTCGCCGGGAAGGTGCCGGGAGGCGCAGACCGGCTGTGCCCGCACAACCCGGACGTCGTCGCGCAGCTGCACCACGCAGTGCACGAGGAGCTGACCGTATCGCTGCAGGACTTCCTGCTCCGCCGCACGGGCATCGGCACGAGCCGCTGCCAGGGCCAGGACTGCGCCGAGGCGATCGGCGAGCGGATGGCGGCGCTCTGCGGCTGGTCCACGCGCCGGCTCTCGGCGGAGCTCGACGCCTTCGACGCCCACGTCGCCCGCTCCCACAAATTCCGCGTTTAAGAAAGTAGGGGGCCCCGAAATGGCCCCCCACACCCCCCACGCTCGGAAGCGCCCCGGCGGAGCCGTGGCGCTCCTCGACACGGCCAACGCTCGGAACGCCCCGGCGGAGCCGTGGCGCTCCTCGTGACACGCGCGTCGCCCGTGCGTCGCGCTCCCGTCACGAGCGCCGTGCTATAGTCCCGGCACCGCCGTTCGAGAGGGGCTCTGGTCCAGGGAGGACGCCGATGCACGCATTCGTCTCTCGCTCCGTCGCGACGCTCGCCGCTCTGGTGCTCCTCGCGCTCACCGTGCTCCCGGCCGCCGCGCAGTCGCGGACCGAGATCCACTTCTGGCACGCGATGGGCGGCCAGCTCGGCGAGACGGTCGGCGAGCTGGTCAAGCAGTTCAACCAGAGCCAGTCCGCGTACGAGGTCAAGGCGCTGAACAAGGGGACGTACCCCGAGGTCCTCACCGGCGCCATCGCGGCTTATCGGCAGAAGAACCCGCCCCACATCGTCCAGATGTTCGACGTCGGGACGCAGACGATGCTGATGTCGGGCGCGATCCACCCGATCTTCCAGCTCATGAAGGAGCAGGAGATCGCGGTGATCTGGGGCGACTTCATCAAGCCGGTCACCGGCTACTACTCGAAGGACGGCAACCTCTACTCGATGCCCTTCAACGCCTCGAGCCCGATCCTCTATTACAACAAGGACATGTTCAAGAA
>JBOHQB010000487.1:0-13720 GCA_050731995.1 Candidatus Rokuibacteriota bacterium | reverse complement strand
GCCCGGGGCCGAGCGCATCGCGCTCCTCGCGACCGGCGGCATGTCGCGCTGGGGCGGCACGCCGGAGGCGGGGCGGATCAATCCCGTGTGGGACCAGCGCAGCCTGGATCACTTCGCCCGCGCGGACGTCGCGGCGCTCACGCGACTGACGTGGGCCGAGATCGTGCGCGACGGCGGCAACGGCGGCCAGGAGATCCGGAACTGGATCGCGCTGCTCGGCGCCGTCCCGGGGTGGAAGGGCGAGGTTCTCGCGTACGAGCCCGTCCCCGAGTGGATCACCGGCTGCGCGACCGTGTGGGTGCACCCATGATCAAGATCTCCTACGCGCTGAACAAGATCCTCACCGCGATCGCGCGCCAGCACGCGATGAAGGAGCGGCTCACCGACGAGGAGCTGGCCGGCCACGCCCTCAGCGCGGACGAGCAGAAGGCGCTCAAGGCCGGCGACATCACGGCGCTCTACCACCTCGGCGCGAATCCCTACCTGATCCGCCGGGTCTTCAGGCCGAACTTCAAGATCTGATCGCCGTCGTCGGCCGCCCGTGATCAAGGTCGTCACGTTCATCAAGCGCGCCGCCGGGATGCCGGTCGAGGCGTTCCAGTCCTACTGGCGTGAGCGCCACCCGGCGGTCGTGACACGGCTGCCCGGCGTCCGCCGCTACGTCCAGTCGCACACGCTCGCGTCCGCGTACGCCGCCGGCGAGCCGGTCCTCGAGCCCCTCTACGACGGGATCGCGGAAGTCTGGGCCGACTCGACCGATGCGCTCCGCGCGATGACGCGGAGCCCCGCCTACGCGGCCGTCCAGGCCGACGAGGCCGAGTTCATCGACCGCGCCACGATGGGCATCGTCGTCACCGAGGAGCACCTGATCAAGGACGGCGCAGTCCCCGTCGACTCGGTCAAGCGCGTCACGTTCCTCACGCGGAAGCCCGGCCTGTCCGTGGAGGAGTTCCAGCGTCATTGGCGTGAAGTCCACGGGCCGCTCGCCGCGAAGATGGGGGTGCTCCGCCGCTACGTCCAGAGCCACACGCGGAGCAGCGCTTACGCGGCGGGCCGCGCCCCGGCGTGGGACGGCATCGCGAGCGCCTGGTTCGATTCCCTCCACGCCATCCGCGCCGTGGACGCGACGCCCGAGCACGCGGCAGCGCTCGCCGACCGCGGCAACTTCGTGTCGCCCGGCCCGACGCGCGCGATCGTCACCCGTGAGCACGTCATCGTCGGGTGAGCCTCGAGAGGCGCGGCGAGCACGCGCCTCGCCTCCGTTTGACTCAGCCTAATGAGTCAAATATACTCACGGTATGAGCAAGCGACTTCAAGTGCTCGTCGACGACGCTGAGCTCCGGGAGATCCAGCGAACAGCCCGCGCCCAGCGCATGACCGTCGCCGAATGGGTTCGGCAGACGCTCCGCGCCGCGCGCCGTCGCGAGCCGACCGGCGACACCGGCAAGAAGGTCGCGGTCGTCCGGGCTGCGGCGCGACACGCGTTCCCGTCCGGGGACGTCGAGCAGATCCTGTCAGAGATCGAGCGAGGGTACGCGGACGAGCCTCGGCGGTGATCTTCATCGATTCCAACATCCCCATGTACCTGGTGGGCGCGACGCATCCTCACAAGACGGACGCACAGCGGCTGCTCGAGCGCTCCATCGCCGGGCGCGAGCGCCTCGTGACCGACGCGGAGGTGTTGCAGGAGATCCTGCATCGATACGTCGCGATCGACCGGCGTGACGCGATCCAACCAGCCTTCGACACCCTACTCGGCGTGGTCGACGAGGTGTTGCCTGTCGAGCTAGCCGCTGTCGAGCGAGCGAAGGCGATCGTCCTCGGCAAGCGTCAGCTGTCCGCGCGCGACGCCCTCCACGTTGCGGTCATGGAGCACCACGGCATCACACAGATCCTGAGCTTTGACGCGGGCTTCGACGGTCTGCCCGGCATCCAGCGCTTGCACTGACCCCCGGCGCCTGACGCTCAGCGCCGGCCGAGCTCCTTGACGGCGCGGTCGCGATACGTCCACACGAAGAGCCGGTCCGCCGACAGGAAGTCCGTGTACTTGAGATAGCCGAGGTCGGCGTTCAGCTTCTGCATGCTGTCGAGCGTGGACGTGTCGAGATCGAGGTTCGGGTCCACCACGTGCGGCCGCGCCCGCTTGATGACCTCTTTCTTCGCCCCGGTGTACTTGACCATCACGTCCACGTTCCTGTCTTCGTGCCAGCCCTTGCCGCCGTCGGCGCCGAGGTCACGCGCCGCGCGCAGGTAGCCGAGCATCACCTTGTTCGCGAGGTCCGGGTTGGCCTTCGCCCACTCGGCGTTCCAGAACGCCGCCGTGATCGGGGTCGCCTTCGCGCCCGCCGGCCGCGCGAGCGGCCGCACGGCGACGCCCTTTTCTTCCGCGAGCGTCGGGAAGGGCTCCGTGAGGATGGCGGCGTCCACGGCGCCGGACTCGAGCGCGGGGACCATGTCGGGGAACGGCATGATCTTGATCTCGACGTCCTTGATCGTGATGCCGTCGCGCCGGAGGACCTGGTCGAGCATCCACTCGACGGCGGCGCCGCGCGTGTTGAGCGCGACCGGGCGCCCCTTGAGATCGGCGATCCGCTTCACCGTCGAGCCCCACGCGGCCTTGCGCACCGTGAAGTAGTCCTCGAGGTAGCCGTAGTGGAGCGGCGCGACGAACTCGATCGACGCCTTGGCGGCGACGGCGTTGAAGCCCGCGGCCCCCATGCCGGCGCCGCCCATCTGGAGCTGGCCCGTCGCGACCTGCGTCGTGATCTCGGCACCGCCCGGCAGCCGGACGAGCGTCGCGTTGATGCCGGCGGGGGTGAGATAGCGGTCCGCCATGATGTAGAGCACCGCGAACGAGTCCGACGGGATGTACCCGATCTTGACCGCGGGCGCCTGCGCGACGACGGTGGCGGCCGCCGAGGTCAGGACGGCACCAACAACGGCCGCGAGGACGAGCCTGTAAAGTGTTTTCATAAGCCCGTACTATAACGCACCTCTGTCCTCCTGCCAGACGAGCGTCCGGCGCTGCAGCGCGTGAAGGCCCCGGGTGAGCAGCAGCCCCAGCGCGCCGACGAGCGCGAACGCGGCGTACATCTCCGTGGTCGAGAGCATCTGCCAGTGCCGGTAGACGAGGTGGCCGAGCCCCGACTTGGCAGTGACGAACTCGACCGCGACGATGGTGACCAGCGAGAGGCCGAGCCCCAGCCGGAGCCCGGTGAAGATCGAGGGCAGCACCGCCGGCAGGATCACCTTGCGGAACAGGCGCACGCCGCGCGCGCCGTAGTTCTCGCCGACGTCCAGGAAGCGTGGGTCGAGCGTCTGCACGCCGCCGAGCGTACTGATGACGATCTGGAAGAAGGCCGACATCGCGCCCGTCAGGACGACGGCGGGCTCGCCCGCGCCGAGCAGGATGAGGAGGAACGGCAGGAGCGCGATCTTCGGCACCGGAAACATGAAGGCGATGTAAGGATCCACCACCTCGCGCACGGGCCGAAACATCCCCATGACCAGACCCAGCGCGACACCCGGCACGGCGGCGACGGCGAACGAGGCCAGCAGTCGCCCGAGCGTCACGAGGAACGCGTCGCCGAGCTCGCCCCCGGCGAGGCCGGCGACGAGCCCCGTCCCGATCGCCGTCGGCGGCGGGAAGTAGCGCGGCGAGACGAGTGCCAGCCGGGAGGCGACCTCCCAGAGGAGCAGCAGCGCCACGGGCACCCCGACGGTCACGCTAGCGCGCTCCGACGTCCTGCACCCACGGCAGGAGCCGCGCGCGGAGCGCGGCAAGCCCGTAGGAGAGGACGGCGCCGAGGGCGGCGATCACGAAGAACGTCGCGTACATGTCCTCGACCTTCAGCACCTGCCACGAGAGCCAGAGAAGCGCGCCGAGGCCGCGGCTCGCCGCGACGATCTCGACGGCCACCGCAACGATCAGCGCGTAGCCCAGCCCGAGGCGCAGCCCCGTGAAGATGAACGGCAACGCCCCCGGCAGCAGCACGCCGGCGAAGAGCCGTCGGCCGCGCGCGCCGTAGTGGAGCGCCGCCTCCACGACGAGCGGATCGATCTGGCGCACGCCGTGCGTCGTCGTGATCGCGACAAGGAAGAACGATGTGACCGCGATCGTGAGGACCGGCGCGATCTCGCCCTTCGGGACGACGAAGGAAACGAACGGCAGGAACAGCACGCTCGGGATCGGGAAGATCACGGCGAAGACCGGATCGAGCCCCTCGCGGAGCCGCCGCCAGACTCCCATCGCCAGCCCGACCGCCACGCCGAGGATCCCGGCGAGCGCGAACGCCCAGCCGATCCGCGTGAGCGTCGCGCGCGCGTGGAGCCAGAGCGTGCCGTCGGCGCCGAGCCGTCGCAGGTGGACGAGGACCGTGGACGGGCGCGGGAAGAACGCCTCGCGGAGCATGCCCGTGCCGCTTGCCCACTCCCACGCGAGCAGGAGCGCGACTGGCGAGGCGACGGCGAGCCAGTGCTCGGCGAGCCAGCGGCGGAGCCCCTTCACGCGCCGCGCTCCCCTGCCCGCTCCTCGGCAGCCGCGCGGAGCACCTGCTCGCGCAGCTCCGCCCAGACCTTCTCGAGAAGCACACCGTAAGCGTGCGACGCACGGATCTCGAGGCCGCGCGGCCGCCCGAGATCCACGGGGAACACCTGCCCGACCCGTCCGGGCCGCGCCGTGAGGAGCACGACCCTGTCGCCGAGGAGCAGCGCCTCCTCCAGCGAGTGCGTGACGTAGATCACGGTCGTGCCGAGCGTCGCCCAGATCCGGAGCAATTCTTCCTGCATGATGGTCCGCGTCTGCGCGTCGAGCGACGCCAGGGGCTCGTCCATGAGGAGCACCTCGGGGCCGTGCGCGAGCGCCCGCGCGATGCCCACGCGCTGCTTCATGCCTCCCGAGAGCTGGTGCGGGTAATGGCGCGCGAACTCCGTGAGGCCGACGAGCGCGAGCATCTCCCGCGCGCGCGCGTCGCGCTCGGCGCGGGGCACGCCGCGGTTCTCGAGACCGAAGACCACGTTGTCGAGCACCGTGCGCCACGGCAGGAGCGCGTGCTCCTGGAAGACCATCGCCGTGGGTGGCGCGCCGGGATGGTCCGCGGCGATCGTCACCTCGCCCGTGTGGCGCCGGTGCAGCCCGGCGATGACCCGCAGCAGCGTGGACTTGCCGCTGCCGCTCGGCCCGACGATGCAGAGGAACTCGCCCGCGGCGACCTCGAGCGAGATCCGGTCGAGCGCCTCGAGCGTGGCGCCCTGGTGCTCGAACGCCACGCTGACGTCACGCACCACGACCTTGGGCGGGCGGGTCACGCAGGCTTCCGGTAGGTGATCCGGTAGATCACGCCGGACCAGTCGTCGGAAACGAGCAGCGAGCCGTCGGGCATGACCTCAACGTCCACCGGCCTCCCCCACATCTCCTCCCCCTGCAGCCACCCGTCGGCGAAGACTTCCTGGCGCGCCACTCGGGTGCCGTCCAGCACGACACGCGAAATGCGATAGCCGATCTTTCGCGAGCGGTTCCACGAGCCGTGCTCGGCGATGAAGATGCTGTCCCGGTACTCCGCGGGGAACAGTCCGCCCGAGTAGAAGCGCATGCCGAGCGCGGCGACGTGGGGTCCGAGCTTCGCCGCCGGCGGCGTGAACTCGGCGCACGCGCGGCGGCGGCCGAACTCGGGATCGGGCGTGTCACCCTGGTGGCAGTAGGGATAGCCGAAGTGCATCCCCGCCCGCGGCGCGTGGTTCAGCTCGTCCGCGGGCATGTCGTCGCCCATCCAGTCGCGCCCGTTGTCGGTGAACCAGAGCTCCTTCGTCCGCGGATGCCAGTCGAAGCCCACGGAGTTGCGCACGCCGCGCGCGACGACCTCGTAGCCCGAGCCCTCGGGCCGGATGCGCAAGATGAGCGCGTACCGGTCCGGGTCCGGCTCGCAGATGTTGCAGGGCGCGCCGACCGGCACGTAGAGCTGCCCGTCCGGTCCGAAGCGGATGAACTTCCAGCCGTGGTGCCCGTCGCGCGGGAAGCGATCGGTCACGACGACGGGCTGCGGCGGATTGTCCAGCCGCGCCTCGATGTCGTCGAAGCGGAGGATGCGGTTCACTTCGGCAACGTAGAGCGCGCCGTCGCGCAGGGCGACGCCGTTCGGCGAGTTGAGCCCGGTGGCGAGCGTGACGACGCGGGCGGCGCGCCCGTCGCGATACGGAATCGCGTAGACTGCGCCCCGGCTGCGCGTGCCGACGAAAACCACGGCACCGCGTCCATGCGCGAGCGAGCGCGCGCCCGGCACGCCCTCGGCGAAAACGGAGATCGCGAACCCCGGCGGCAGCTTGATGCGCTCGAGCGGCGGCGGCCCGCCGGAGGCGACGGCGAACGCGCAGGCCGCGCACGCCGCCGCGAGCACGGCCACGCCGACGCCGCGCGACGCCCCGCTCATGCTGCCCCGTGCTTCGCCGCCACGCGGGCGAGGATAGCGTAGTCAGCTGGCGAGGACCATCCAGCTCTGCGGATGTGCGCCGTATGCGTTGGCGTGCTAGTTGACGCGCGGGCCCCGTCGGGTGTTAATGCACGCGTCGTGAAGCTGAGTGTCGAGTTCCCGAGCGTGGCGTATCGCGAGGGTCCGGGCGCCGTGGCCCGCCTCACACGGGCCGTCGAGCAGATCGGCTACGACCACATCGACGTCTTCGATCACGTCGTCATGGGCTACCCGATCGCCGGGCGTCCCGTCGGTCCCTACACGCCCACCATGCCCATCCTCGAGGCCTTGATGACGCTCGCTCATCTGGCGGCCATCACCTCGCGCGTGACACTCGGCACCGAGGTCCTCGTGCTGCCGCAGCGCCATCCGACCCTCGTCGCCAAGCAGGTCAGCACGCTCGACACGCTCTCCGGCGGCCGCGTGCGCCTCGGCGTCGGCGTCGGCTGGCAGGAATCGGAATACGAGGCGCTCGGCGAGGCCTTCCGCACGCGCGGCGCGCGAATGGACGAGGCCATTCGTCTCCTCCGCGCGTACTGGGGCGACGCGCAGGTGGACTTCGAGGGCCGGCACTACCGCGTGACGGCGATCGCCATGGAGCCGAAGCCGCCGCAGGGGCGCCGGATGCCGATCTGGATCGGCGGCATGTCGGAGCCCGCGTGGCGCCGCGTGGGACAGCTCGGCGACGGCTGGCTCGCGAGCCGCGTCACCGACGCGGAGAGCGCCCGGCGCGCCCTCGACGCGATCCGCCGCCACGCCGAGATGGCCGGCCGCGATCCCGGCGCCATCGGGCTGCAGAGCATGGTGGCCTCACCGCCGAAGGACGCCGAGGGCAAGCGGTTCTACGCCGAGCACGATCGCGTCGTCGCCCGCGTCGTCGAGCTGCAGGCGATGGGCTTTCAGTGGGTCGCGCTCAACGCCACCGCGATCTTCCAGGCTGGCGCGCGGTCCGTTGACGCGATGATCGACGCGCTGGGCGCGCTCCACGCGAGGCTCCGCGCGGAGGTTGGGTGAGGCGCTCACCACCCCATCAGCAGAAACACGCCGAGCACGATGAGCACCGCCCCCACGACGAGGCGCCAGCCGAGCTTCTCCACCCCGCTCGGGAAGAAGTAGGCCAGGAGGAGCACGAAGAGCGGGGCCGTCCCGGCGAGCGGCACGACGACGCTCACCTCGCCCAGGTTGAGCGCCACGATCACGAGGAAGACTCCGCTGTTTTCCGCCACGCCGGCGAGGACGAAGTAGAGGAGGCTCCGTTTGTCGCACCGGAGCGCTCCGCGGTTTCCCGACGCGAGGACGAAGGCCGTGGACGCGACCATCGCGGCGGTGATGTTGATGGCCGAGCCGAAGACCGGCCCGGCCTGGACGAGACCGAGCTTGCGGATGATCGCCACCACGCCGAAGCACGCCGCCGACACGAACGGGTAGACGAGATGGCGCGGGCGAAAGCCGATGTGCCGCCCGCTCAGCGAGAGCAGCATCGTGCCGAAGACGATGACAAGCGTGCCGGCGAGGATCGGGAACGTGACCTGCTCGCCCAGGAGCAGGATGGCCAGGCCGGCGGAGATCAGCGGCGCCAGGTTGTTGATCGCGGCGGCGACGGACGCGCCGACCTTCTCGATGGCGGCGACCCGGAGGAGCCGGCCCGCCGCGGTGCCCACGACGCCCGAGGCGACGAAGTACGGCACCGCGCGCCAGCCGTATTCGCTACGCGGGACGAGGAGGAGGACCGCGGACCACAGGCCGATGACACCCACGGCAACGTTGATCCAGAAGCCGGCGTAGAAGTTCGAGCGCCGCAGGCCCCGCTGGATGAGCATCGTCGCGACCGCGGAGCACACGGCACTCGCCAGCGCGATCGCGTGCGGCGTCAATGGCCGCCACTATACATGAGCGCCGCCGCCGCGGTGCCCCCGCCAGACTCCGGTTGACCCCCGACGGCCGCGCGGTGATAATTGTGTCTACATTTGTGACCACGGAGGGTGTTATGCGGGCTGTGGGCGTGCGGGAGCTGAAGCAGCGCACGAGTCAGGTGCTGCGGGAGCTACAGGCCGGCGGTGAGGAGATCGAGGTGACGCATCACGGGCGCGTGGTCGCGCGGCTCGTCCCGGTACGGCGCGCGGCGGCTCGGCCCCGGGCGGCGCCGGCGTGGTCGACGCTCGATCGAGTGGCGCGGGAGATCGGCGCGCGCTGGCCGAGGGGGCGGTCGGCGGCCGCGGCCGTGCGCGAGGGGCGTCGCGACTTCTGATGGTCGTCGACGCCAGCGTTATTGTCAGCCGTCTCGTGCCGCACGACGTTCACCACGCGGCGAGCCGCGCCTGGCTCTCCCGTCACATAGCCGCCGGCGGCCTCGTGATCGCGCCCGCGCTGCTCCTCCCCGAAGTCAGCGGCGCCGTCGCACGCCGGACCGGTTCGCCCCGGCTGGCGCGACGTGCCGTCGAAGCGGTGCTGCGGCTGCCCGGGCTTCGCCTCGTCCCGGTGGACGACGTTCTCGCCCGAACCGCGGCCGGCCTTGCCGCCCGGCTCCGTCTCCGGGGCGCCGACGCCGTCTATATCGCGGCCGCCGCCACCCTCCGGCTGCCATTCATGACGTGGGATGCCGAGCAGCGTGAACGGGCGGCCCGGATCATCGAGGTCTCGGCCCCCGACGAGGCCGGATCGTGACGCCCACCCGTCTCCGGGTCTTCGAGCCCTTCCGCTCGCTCTTCTATGCGCCCAACTTCGTCGCGATCCATGGCGGTCATCTGGCGGCCGAGGGCTTCGAGATCGCGCTCACGACGGCCTCGCCGGCTCTCGGCACGGTGGACGCGCTCGTCAATGGAAGCGCGGATCTCGCCCTCTCAGGGCTCATGCGGAGCTTCGACATGATCGATCGCGGGGGCCCGAGGCTCGTCCACTTCGCCGCCGTGAACGACCGCAACGGGTTCTTCCTCCTGAGCCGGACCTCCCGCCCGCGCTTCGCGTGGTCGGATCTCGTCGGCCGGACGGTCATCTCCTTCAGCGGCGCGCCAACGCCGTGGCTCTGCATGCAGGCTGTGCTCCGGCGGCACGGCGTCGATCCGGCGCGGGTCACGTTCGTCCGTGACCTCGGGACTCCCGAGGCCGTCGCCGCGTTCCGCGCGGGGAAGGCTGACTTCCTCGAGCACGGACCCCCGGTGGTCGACGAGTTGCTGGCGGACGGCACGGGGCATCTGGTGGCCTCGATGGGCGAGGCGACGGGGCCGGTGCCCTTCACCTCTTTCATGGCGACGCCGGAGATGCTCGTCCGGGAGCGCGCCCTGCTCGTCCGCTTCGTGCGCGGCTTCCACCGCGCGCAGCGCTGGATGGCAACGGCGAGCGCGGGGGAGATCGCGGCCGTGATCGCCCCGGCGTTCCCCGAGATCGACGCCGCGATCCGCGTACGGGCGATCGAGCGTTACATCGTGCAAGGCACCTGGACCGCGGATCCGGTGCTGACGCGCACGGGCTACGAGACGCTGCAGGAAATATTACTGACCGGCGGCTTCATCACGCGCCGCCATCCCTTCGAGGCGCTCGTCGACACGACGATCGCCGTCGAGGCCGTCACGGGTTAGACGAGAGCAGACGCCTACGAGGACTTGGTCCCGCGCCGGGCCTTCCTCAGCTCGGCTTCGCGGCGCCGGCGCGTGAGACGTCGGAGTCGTCGAACCGCATTACGCGTTTTCGAGTGCGTCGCCATAGATCTCTACCTCCCGATCGAAACGGATGTGCGTTCCTTAGTGCACGTTGCCGCCGCCGTCCACGAGCATCGTCTGCCCCGTCATGAAGTCGCTGTCGTCGGACGCCAGAAAGACGAGCGTGCCGACGAGGTCCTCCGGCATCTGGTGCCGCTTCAGCATCCGTGCCTCGACGTTGGCTCGCTTGCGCTCCTCGGAAATGTTCTTCTCGTTCTCGCCGCTCAACGTGAAGCCGGGCGCGATCGCGTTCACGCGGATGCCGAACTCCCCCAGCTCGCGCGCGAGCGAGCGCGTGAAGCCGACCACCCCGCCCTTCGAGGTCGTGTAGTGGATGTAGTGCGCGACGCCCTTGAAGAAGGTGCTGGAAGCGATGTTGATGATCTTGCCCTTGCCCTGTGCCTTCATCGCCGGGAACACCGCGCGGGCGGTGAGGAACAGCCCGCGCAGATTGATCGCCATGACGCGGTCCCACTCCTCGACCGGAATCTCCATGAAGGGCCGGCGCTTGAGCGTGCCGTAGAGGGCGGCGTTGTTCACGAGCACGTCGATGCGGCCGAAGCGCGCGAGCGTCTCGGTGGCCAGGCGCTGCGTGTCCGCCTCGCGCGAGACGTCGCACTCGACGCCGAGGGCCTGCGCGCCGCGCGCCTCGACCTCCTTGACCGTGGGCTTGGGGTCGGCGACGTCCGCCACGACGACGCGCGCGCCTTCCCCCGCCACCCCGAGGCAGTACGCGCGGCCGATGCCCTTGGCGCCTCCGGTGACGATGACGACCTTGTCTTTGAGTCGCATTGGCCCCTCCCTGGGGTAGGCCCCGATGTAATATGACACGCACTATGCCCGAATCCATCCCCGCTCCGCTCGTCATCGACACGCTGAAGGACACCTTCCGCATGGCGCGCGCGGCGCTGGCGGCGGAGGTCGCCGAGCCGCCGAAGCACAGCCACCTCGGCTGGATCCTGAGCGTGCCGGACACCCACCAGAAGTCGGTCCTCGCCGCGCTCGACAAGGAGGAATCGATCCGCGTCCTCACCTGCGCGACGGAGGACGAGGCGGTCACGATCAACGCGGGGCTCCACGCGGGCGGTGAGCCGTGCGTGCTGATGATCCAGCACGCCGGCCTCTACGCGTCGGTCAACACGCTCCGCGGAGTGGCCATGGACGGCAAGATCCCGACCTTCTACATGATCGGCCTCCTGAGCCGGGAGAAGGACAAGGACCCGCTCGAGTCGCGGCATTCGATGGTCCGCTACGCCGAGCCGCTGCTCGACACCTTCGGCGTCCCGCACGCGCGCCTCGAGGGGCCGGACGACGTCCACCTGATCCCCGAGTACTACCGGCTGAGCCGCGAGCGGAAGGGCCCGACGGCGGTGCTCGTCGGCCTGGAAACGATCTGATGGCCATCGCGCCCGCGCCCATGAAGCCCGAAGACGTGCTCCGCGTCATCGCCGCCGGACGCGGTGACGCGATCGTCATCCCCACGATGACGACGGCGCCGGCGTGGCGGACCATCGCGCCCGACGATCTCTCCGCGGCGTGCGTCGGGTTCATGGGCGGCGCCTCATCGCTCGGCCTGGGAGTCGCGCTCGCGCGCCCCGACCGCCGCGTGATCGTGCTCGACGGCGACGGCTCGCTTCTGATGCAGCTCGGCTCGCTCGCGACGATCGCCGGCGCCGCGCCGCGGAACCTGCTGCACCTCGTCTTCAAGAACGGCGTCTACCACACCTCCGGGGCGCAGGGGATCCCGGGCGGGCTCAGCGTGGACTTCGTGACGATGGCCAAAGGCGCGGGCTACCCGATGGCGCTCGCGATCGCGGATCTCGCCGAGTTCCGCCGGCGGTTCCCCGAGCTGCTGAAGGCCGAGGGACCGGTCTTCGTCGAGCTCCACACCGGGCTCGCCGAGAAGACGCCGATGACCGATCGCGGCAGCAAGCCCTTCCACGAACAAGTCCACGCGCTGCGCGCGAAGCTGCTCCAGCCGCGCGCGCGGCACGCTTCCTGAACCCCGCCGCCCTCCGTCAGACGCCGAAGGCCTCGGCCACGAGCCGCCGCAGCTCGGTTCGGGCCTCGCCCAGCGCGACCGCGCCGGCGGGGTCGGAGGCCAGATTGCGCATCTCGTATGGATCGCGCTCGAGGTCGTAGAGTTCCGCGGCGCCTTCGTGGTGCGTCCAGTGGATGTACTTGTGGCGTCGGGTGCGCACGGCCTTGTAGCCCATGCCCACGAGCCACGGCCAAGCCGACTCGCTGTAGTACTCGATCAGGAACGACTCGCGCCAGCCGTCGCGGGGGCCGCCGAGGAGCGGCACGAGCGAGCGCCCCTGGATGTGCGGGCCCGGCACGCCACCCGCCAGCGCGATCAGCGTCGGGGCGATGTCGAGCGCGAGCACCATGTCGTCGATCCGTGAGCCCGGGCCGACCATCGGCGGATAACGCACGAGGAACGGAGTCCGGATGCCTTCCTCGTACGCGAAGCGCCGCTCGACGGTGAGGCCGTGCTCACCGAAGAAGAAGCCGTTGTCGCCGAGAAGAAGAATCAGGGTGTTGTCGAGCTGGCCGGTCTCCTCGAGCGCGGTGAAGAGCATGGCCACGCCCTCGTCCACCGATGCCAGCATCGCGGCGCGCTTGCGGATCTCCTCCTGGGTACCCGCGTCCATCCTGGCGAGGATCTCCCGGGAGAGCGGCTTCGCGCGCTCCGCGAACATCGCCGCGAGCGCGGGCTTGCCCTTCGCCACCTCCTCGAGCGGACGCGCACTGGGTCGCAGGGGATAGACGCAGCCCTTGTAGAGGTCCCGGTGCCGCTCGGGCAGCACGTAGCCCCCGATCCAGCTCGGGTCCATCGTCCCGTCCTGCTTCTGGATGATGTCCGGATGCACGGCCTTGTGCGCGAAGAAGAGCGAGAACGGCCGGGAGCGCTCGCGGCGCACGAACGCGACGGCATGCTCGTTCAGCAAGTCGGTCATGTAACCGGTCGCCACGCGCGGGCCGCCGTTCTCCCAGAGCTCGGGGTCCACGAGCCGGCCCTGCCCCTTGAAGCTCACCCAGTGGTCGTAGCCCGGGCGCGGCGACGCGTCGTTCCCCATGTGCCACTTGCCCACGTGCGCCGTCTCGTAGCCCAGCGCCTGCAGCGCCAGGTTGAAGTTGGGCAGGCGATGGCTCGCCGCGTCGCGGCCCACGTTGTCGATGATGCCGTGGCGGCTCGCGTACTGACCGGTGAGGATCGAGGCCCGGTTCGGCGAACACAGCGGCGTGGTGTGGAAGGCGTTGGCGAACACCGCACCCTCACGGCCGATACGATCCATGTGCGGTGATCTCAGATACGGATGACCGGTGAGGCCCGTCTCGTCGAAGCGCTGGTCATCGATCAGGATGACGAGGAAATTAGGCTGCATGCCGATCACCTTAGCCGATGACGCTGCCGCCCATCACGCGGATCGTGTCGCCGGTCACGTAAGCCGACGCATCCGACGCGAGGAAGACACACGCCTCCGCGATGTCCTCCGGGCGGCCAAGCCGCCCGAGCGGGATGCGCTTGAGCTGCTCCGGCGAGCCCGGCGGCGCCTG
>JBOHQB010000486.1:0-8505 GCA_050731995.1 Candidatus Rokuibacteriota bacterium | reverse complement strand
GAACACGACGACCGCGCCCCACAACGCGGGCTCCGTCGGGCGAAGCGCGAGCTGCCCGCCCGGCGCCAGGATGAGCGGAGCGGCGAGCGCCGGCAGGACGGCGAGCGGGATGAGCCGCAGCCAGAGCTGGGCGCGCGGCGGGAGCGACGGGCGCGCCAGGATCAGCATGAGCGGCGCACGCGTGAGGTACGTGGCCACGGCCATGCCCACGATCGTCAGCCAGACCTGCGTCCTCACGCGTGCTCCGGGTCCGGCGCATCGTGTGGCTTGCCCGGATCGAGCAGCAGCGCCGCGGCGCCGCTCACCGCGAGGCCCGCGATCACGATGTGCCAGTTGCCCCGCATCAGGAGCGACAGCGCGACGGCGAGGACGGCCGCCGCCGCGGCGACGAGCCAGTCAGTCCGCCGGCGGAGCTGCACCGCGATGATGGCGAGGAAGACGGCGGGGAAGGCGAAGTCGAGCCCCCAGCGCTCCGGGCGCTCGACGAGCCCGCCGAGTTGGGTGCCGACCGGCACGCCGGTGAGGAACGCGCCGCCGATGGCGACGGCGCTCCCGACGTACACCCACGGATCCGGCGGCCGACGCCGCGCGACGGTGACCGCGAACGATTCGTCGTTGATCCAGTGCGCGACGAGCGCGAGCCAGCCGCGCGGAAAGTGACGGAACGACGGCGCCAGCGTCGCGGCCATCAGGTAGTGGCGCATGTTGACCACGTACGTCGTGACGATCACCGTCAGCGGCGCCGCGCCGGCCGCGATCATCGGCACGGCGACGAACTGCGAGGCGCCGGCGAAGACGAGCACCGTCATCGCCCAGACCTCGACGGGTCGGAGGCCCGCCTGCACGGCGAGGCCGCCGAAGACGGTGCCGTAGACGAAGACCGACGGCACGAGCGCGAGCGAGGCGACGAACCCCTCGCGCGCCCGCGCCGCCGGCTCCGGAGACGAGCTCTCAGGCGATCGCGACGGAGTTACCGGGTGAGCCCGTGGCGCCCTTGATCGGCACCGGATTGAACGACCAGGCGAACTCGTACGCCTTGTCGGCAGCGAGCTCCTCGAGGTCGAGGTTCTCGTTGATCAGGATCCCGTTCAGCGTGATCCAGATCGCGTGGCAGGCGAATGGCAAGTCGGGGTTCTCGCCCGGCACCGCCTCGACGGGCCACGTGTCCGCGCCGACGACGCAGACCTTCTTGTCGGCGAGCCATCGGCCCGCGGTGATCCCGGGCCCGGGGCAACCCTTGTTGAACTCGGCGTTGTCCTTCTTCCACAGCTTGCCGTGGCCGGTACGGAAGAGCACCGCGTCGCCTTCGCCCGGTTCCTTGATGCCCTGACGTCGAAGCGTCTGCACGATGTCGTCCACCGTGATCACGTAGTTGATCGCGAGTCGCTCCCCGCCCTTCAGCGCGAGGACGTCGAGCAGGATGCCGCGCGTGAAGTAGGGCTTGATGTGCTCGATGCCGAGCTTCTTCAGGCCGTACGTGCCGCCCACTTCCTCCTGCGTGAGGCCGTTGTAGTAGCGGATCTTGCCGTCGGCCGCGAGCATCCCGATGTGGCCGAGGGCGTCGAACTGTGTGCCCGCCTGACCGATCTCCCCCACGAACAGTTCGTCGTGATAGTAGAGGTTGTGCTTGCCGAACGGACCGCCGGTCGGCGATCCGGGAATCACGACGTGGGCGCCAAGACGCTCGCCGAAGAGCGGAATGCCCTTCTCGAGAACCCGGCCCAGCTGGTAGACCTTGCCCTTCTTGATCAGTCGCGCCGCTTCGAGCGCCTTCGCAGGCGTCATCCGGTTGTTGGCGCCGCGCTGGTCTTGCGGCCCCCACGGCGACGGCCACCACTGGCCGCCGAGGGGGTTCGCTGTCTGCGCCTGGGCCGGTGGCGCCTGCGCGACGACTTGTCCGGCCGCGAGGCCAGCCGTGACGCCGGCGACGACTCCCGACTTCACGAAATCGCGTCGCGAGACGCCCGCCTCGTCCGTCGGTTCCTCCTGCCGCGGCTTGAAGTATTCCTTGAGCCATCCGGGCTGCATCGTTCGTCTCCTCGTCGGTGAGTTCGAGTCACGCGAAGCTGGACACGCCGCCGAATCGCCCGCCGATCACCCCTTTCGCATGTACGCCGGCACCTCGCCGGTCAGGAAGTCCTCGCGCGGCGGCGCGAAGACGTCGATCACCTCAGTATCCTCCGGGAACCACGCCTCGTGCTCGACGCCACCCGGAATGACGCCCAGGTCGCCGGGCCCACATGTCTTCTTCTCGTCGCCGAGGCGAAACTCCATCCGTCCCGAGATCACCCAGAAGATCTGCTCGTGCGGGTGCTTGTGCGCGCCGGCGTGCGCGCCGGCCTTCATCGACCACCACACGACCATCCCTTTGTCGCCGGCGAGCACGCGGCGGCTGATCTTGTCGGCGATCTTCTCCTCGGGTAGGTGCTTGAGGGTGTTGTAGCCCTTCATCGACGGCATGGGCGGCCTCCTTCACGACGCGGGTTCGCGGTCGTGGCCCACGCTAGTCGGCGCGTCGGGCGCTGTCAAGCCACCGCGCGGGTGATTGCCGCGCGGGTGGAATGCGCTACTATCGGCGACCGACACCGAGCGAGGAGGCGCGATGACCCGGATCCGGTTCGGCTTCATTCCGATCGAAGGTGGACGGTACTACGCGGAAGCGCTCGAGGAGGTCACGCGCGCGGAAGAGCTCGGCTTCGACTCCGTCTGGATGGAGGAGCACCACTCGGTCACGAACCACTACTGGCCGTCGCCGCTCACGGTGCTCGCGGGCTTCGCGACCCGCACGTCCAAGGTCCTGCTCGGCACCGACATCCTCGTCGCCGCCTTCTATCATCCGGTCCGGCTCGCCGAGGACGTGGCGCTGCTCGACGTCATGTCCGGCGGCCGGGTCACGCTCGGCATCGCGATCGGCTACAAGCCCGACGAATTCGCGCTCTACGACGTCCCGCTCGAGAAACGTGGCGCGCGCTTCGAGGAGCAACTGGCGATCGTCAAGGGCCTCTGGACGGGAGAGCCCGTCGCCTTCAAGGGTCACTACTACACCGTGCAGGGGCGCCTCGAGCCGCGGCCTGTGCAGACACCGCATCCGCCGATCTGGATCGGCGGCTGGGGCGACCTCACGCTCAGGCGGGCGGCGACGCTCGCGGACAACTGGATCCCGGGGCCGACCGCGGACCTGGCGCGCCTGCTCCGCGGCAAGCAGCAATTCCTCGACAGCCGGCGCGCCGCGGGAAAGGCCGTGCCGACGGAGTGGCCGCTGACGCGCGACCTCATCATCGCGGACACCGATCGACGCGCGCGCGAGCTCGCCGAGGCGCACATCA
This sequence comes from Candidatus Rokuibacteriota bacterium, assembly GCA_050731995.1. Taxonomy (GTDB): domain Bacteria; phylum Methylomirabilota; class Methylomirabilia; order Rokubacteriales; family CSP1-6; genus JBOHQB01. The sequence goes on along the minus strand of JBOHQB010000486.1, from coordinate 5,179 downwards.
TGGCCGCCTATCGCCGGGAGTACGCGGGCGGGTGGCGGCATCCCTTCATCGACGCGGCCATCGCGACCGACCTCGACCGGCTCATGGCCGACCGGTTCATCATCGGCGGCCCCGACGAGTGCGTCGCGCAGATCCGTCCCTTCGTCGAGCAGTACGGCGCCACGCACCTCGTGTTCCGGACGTTCTTTCCGGAGATGCCGCACGCGCACATCATGCGCGAGCTGGACCTGCTCGCCCGCGAGGTGATGCCCGCGTTCCGCTGAGATCGCCGGACGGAACCTCGCGCGGTAGGACCATTTGTCGAGGGCTGGAACTCATTGATACACTGGGGTTCTGGCTATGAGCTCGGTATATCGCGTAGACCGCTCGTGGGCCTGGAACTACGGACACGCCCCCAGTCTCCCGCGAGTCCGCCGCGTGCCCGCCTCGACCGGCGGGGGTCATCTCTTCGACCGGCCTCTCAATTCGCGCCTCGGCGTCGCCGCCGGGCCCTTGCTGAACGCGAAGTGGGTCGAGGGCTACGCGCGCCTCGGCTTCGACCTCCTCACGTACGCGACCGTCCGCTCGCGCGAGGTGCTGGCGCACGCGCTGCCCAACATCCGTCACGTCGACAACCGCGAGCAGGCGGCCGTGGTCACGCGACGTCCGGCCGCGAGCGGCGTCCCGACGCTCGCCGTCTCCGTGGGCACGCCGTCGGTCGGGCCCGACGTGTGGCGGAAGGACGTGGGCCGCGCGAAGGAGAAACTCGGGCGTGGACAGGCGCTGATCGTGTCGGTCGCCGGCACCCCGGAGCCCGGCGGCACGCCCGACGCGCTGGCCGCGGACTACGCGTGCTGCGCCGCCTGGGCCTTCGAGGCGGGTGCCGACGTCGTCGAGGTCCAGCTCGCCGCGCAGGATCCGTTCGTCGCGCAGCCGCAGGCGGTGTTCGAGAACGCGCTGCTCGCGGCGCTCATCCTGCACGCCGTGCGCTCCGCGGTGTCCCGGCCCGTTGTCGCCAAGCTCGGGCCGTTCCGCACACCGCGCCAGCTCCACGACACCGCGACCCGGCTCGCCCCGTGGGCGAGCGGGTTCACGCTCGTGCACGGCGTCCAGCGCCGTGTCGTGAACGACGCCGGCGTCGCCGCGTTCGAGGGCGCCGGGCGCGAGCGCGCGATGGTCGTCGGCGCCGACGTCTTCCCGGTCGCGTCCCGACAGATCGCCGAGATGCTGGCGTGGCGCAAGGCCGGCGCGTGGGACCGCGCGATCCTCGCGGTCGGCGGCGTCACCACAATCGCGCGCGCGCAGACGATCCTCCAGGACGGCGCCGACGCTGTGCTGGTCGCGACCGCCGCGCTCTACGATCCGCTGTTCGCGGCGCGCTTCCGCGCCGCGCGCGTCTCCGCGGCCTGACCCGGGCCTCCGGGCCCCATAGCGGAGTGTCGGGTATTCCTGTATCGTCCAAGCGTGTTTTGCCGGACGGCCTCCGCCATGGCCCTCGGGCTCGTCCTGCTGGGCTCCCCCCCGGCCTGGGCGGGACCGACCGAGTCGCTCCAGGAGTTCTTCGCGGCGATCAACACGGTCCTCTCCGATCCCGAGACCGAGGACCGGCCGCTCGAGCGGGTCGCGCGCATCCAACCCCTCGTCGCCGAGGTCTCGGACGTCGCCGGGTCGGCGACGACCGCCCTCGAACAGGCGTGGGACCTGCGCTCGCCGTCCGAGCGGGTCGAGTTCGTCACCCTCTTCACCGGGCTCATCGAGCGGGCGTACATCACGGGGCTCGCGGGCCGGGGCAGCGTGAACACGGGCGTGCAGATCGTCTACCGCTCAGAATTCATCGAGGGCGACGCGGCCCTCGTCCAGACCGCGTTCCGCGCGCGGCGGGGCGGCGACATCGTCGTCGAGTACCGGATGACCAACACCGGCGGGCGATGGCGCGTCCGCGACCTGGTCGTCGACGGCGTCAGCACGATCGAGAACTATCGGGCCCAGTTCCGTCGCATCCTCGGCCGGACGACCTACGAGGACCTCGTCGGACAGATCCGGGCGAAGCTGAACGAGGATACGTACATCTTCGCGCGCTCCGGTGTCCGCGGACCCATCGCGCTGGCGCCGGCGGCGCCGTTCGAGATCGCGTCCCTCGACGAGGCGATCGCGCCGGTGGACGTTCCGCAGCGCTCCGCGGCCGCGGAGACGGGCGCGAGCGTCGCGGCGAGCCCGGCCCACCCCGCGCCGGCACGGGCGTGGTCGCCCGTGGCAACGGTCAGCTACTGGGTCCAGCTCGCCGCGTTCAACACCGTCGAGGCGGCCAGGCGTCTCGCGGCGCGGATCACCGGCAGCGTCGTCGTGCCGTCCACCAGCGGACGCCTCTTCCTCGTGCGCGTCGGCCCGTTCGTCGAGCGCGCGCAGGCGTCCGTGAAGCTCCACGAGCTTCAGTCGGTCGGCAACCAGCCCTTCATCGCGGAGGCGCGCGACTGAGTCTCAGGTGCGCTGGCTGATCGTCCTCCCCTTCGATCGGCCCGGGCTCATGGGCGTGGATTTTGCCGAGGAGCTGGCGGCGCTCGGCCACCAGGTCCGCACCTTCGCCTACCGGCGCGAGAACGCGCTGTACAAGAACCGGCCCACCAAAGCCGCCTATCAGATCTGGATCCTCCGCCGCCTCGAGCGCGCGTGCCTGGCATGGCGGCCCCGGCTCGTGCTCGTCATCAAGGGAGGGCCGATCATGCCGGGGCTCGTGCGGCGCGTGAAGGCGAAGACCGACGCGCTGTTCCTGAATTTCTTTCCCGACAATCCGCTCTGGATGATCCCCTTCGAGTGCATCGAGGCGTATGACGTCTTCTTCACCAAGGAGCGCTACGCGATCCGGAGCCTGCAGCAGGTCGGCCTCCGCAACCTCCACTACCTGCCCATGTACTGCGTTCCCGCCGCGCATCACCCCGTGACGCCCACGGACGAGGAGCGGCGCCGCTTCGGCGCGGCGGTGTCGTTCGTCGGCAGCCGGTACGACTACCGCGAGCGGTTCGTGCGCGAGCTGACGGACACGCCGCTCCGCGTCTGGGGCGGCGGCTGGGAGCGCGTCGCCGATCCGCGGGTCCGGCGGCTCGTCGCGGGCGGTCCCGTGTTCGGCCGCGACAAGCTCTGCGTCTACTCGGCGTCCACACTCTCACTGAACCACCATCACCCGATGAACGACATCGTCGGCGTGAACACACGCGCCTTCGAGCTCGCCGCGGCCGGCGCCTGCCAGGTCGCCGACGCCAAGGAGGACCTCGCCACGCTCTTCAAGCCCGGCGAGGAGGTCGTCGAGTACCGCGACCTCGCCGAGCTCCGCCGCCACCTCGACTACTACCTCGCGCGACCCGACGAGGCGCGCGCGATCGGTGAGAACGCCCGCCGCCGCGCCCTCGCGGAGCACACGCTGCGCCACCGTATCGAGGAGATGCTCGGGGTCGTCGACGAGCGTGTCGGCCGGGGATGAGCGACTCGCTGGCGCAGCATCTCGTCTGCATCGACTGCCACGCGGTGGCCCCGCTCGGCTACCGCCTGGAGTGCGACACGTGCCGCGGCCTGCTGGAGCTCCACTACGACCTCGACACGCTCCGCCGCCACGGGCCCGCGCTGCTCCGCGGCGCCGGCCTCTGGCGGTACGCCGCGGTGCTGCCGATCGCCGATCCCGCGCACCGCGTGACGCTCGGCGAGGGCATGACCCCCCTCCTCGAGTGCCCGCGGCTGGCGGCGCGGCTCGGCGTCCGGCGCCTGCTCCTCAAGTTCGAGGGTGCGAACCCGACGGGCACCGTCAAGGACCGCTCGTCGGCGACGGCGATCGCCGCTGCGCTCCAGTTCGGCTTCCGGGCGACGTCCGTCGTCTCCTCCGGCAACGCGGGCTCCTCGATCGCCGCCTACTCGGCCCGCGCCGGCCTCCGCTCGCTCATCTTTGCCTACGAGCGCGCGTCGGCGCCGAAGCTCTTGCACATGGCGGCGACGACGAACGATCTCGTCATCTACAAGGGCGTGTACGACGATCTCATCACCATCTGGGACCGCCTCGTCGAGGACCGGCTCTTCTTCGACTGCGGCGCGACACGCAACGCGTACAAGCACGAGGGCAAGAAGACCATCGCCTACGAGATCGCCGAGCAGTGCGACTGGCGGCCGCCGGACGTCGTGGTCGCGCCCGTCGCCGTGGGCGAGACTTTCATCGCGGCGGCGCGCGGCTTCCGCGAGATGGCCGACGCCGGCTGGATCTCACGCGCGCCGCGCATGATCGCGGCGCAGGCGACCCGGGCGAATGCGGTCTCGCGCGCCTGGCGGGCGGGGTCGGCGATCACGCCGCTCAAGATCGGCTACACCGTCGCCGAGGGGCTCGCCGCCGGCAATCCTGGGCGCAAGGGCGACTGGGTGCTGCGCCTCCTCCGCGCCGGCGGCGGGCTCGCGGGGGACGCGGAGGACGACGCGATCCTCGCCGCGCAGAAGACGCTGGCGCGCGCGGAAGGCGTCTGGGCCGGCCCCACCGGGGCGGCAAGCCTCGCCGTCCTGATACGGCTTCTCGACGACAAGGCCCTGGATCCGGCCCAGACGATCTGCGTGATCGTCAGCGAGACCGGACTCAAGACCGAGGCCGAGCCGCCGAGCCGAAGCGGCGTCGCCTTCGACGAGGCCTCGCTGCGCCGTCTCGTCGCCGAGCGGCTCGGCCCTCGCTGACCGCGTCTCGCGTGCCGCTGCCTGCCGCGTTCTACCTGAGAGGCGCGCCCACGGTCGCCCGCGACCTGCTCGGCTGCGTGCTCGTCTCCCGGCGCGGCCGCGCGCTCACGGCCGGCCGCATCGTCGAGACGGAGGCGTACCTGGGTCCCGAGGACGGCGCCTCGCACGCCGCGTTCCGCCCCGGAAGCCACGGGCTGTTCTACGGCGCGGGCGGCGTGGCCTACGTCTTCCTCAACTACGGCACCCATCACTGTCTGAACGCGATCGCCGGGCCCGTGGGCACGCCGGGCTGCGTGCTCATCCGGGCGCTCGAGCCGCTGATCGGGATCGCGGTGATGGCACGGCGGCGCGGCGTGGCGGCCGAGGCGCGGCGGCTGGCATCGGGGCCCGGCAATCTCACCCGTGCGCTCGCCGTGACCCTGCGCGACAACGGCGCCGACCTCACGCGCGGCCCGCTCGTGATCGAGCGAGCGCCCGAGCGACGGCGGCCTCGGATCGCCCG
>JBOHQB010000485.1:0-10581 GCA_050731995.1 Candidatus Rokuibacteriota bacterium | reverse complement strand
GCAAGGTGCTGGCGGTGGTCACGGTGGCCGGCATCCTCGCGGGCACGTATCTCTACGGCTCGCTCCGTTCGGGCGCGTCGACGCCCACGGGCAGAGTTCGGCGCGCGACGGCGGCGCTCCTCGTCGGAGCGCTCGTCGTGGCGCTCGCCGCCAGCACCCCCGCGCAACCGCGCGGTCAGAGCGCCGATGCGCTCGAGGAGCTGCTCTTCGACCTCTATCTCGTGCCGCTCGACGGCCGGGTGCCGTCCCCCTTCACCCTCAAGACGCTCGACGGCCGGGAGATCTCGCTCGCGGGCCTCCGCGGCCGGGCGGTCCTGATCTACTACTGGGCGACCTGGTGACCGTACTGCGCGAGGGAGTTGCCCTCGACCATCGAGCAGCTGCACCAGGAGTACAAGGACAAAGGACTCGTCGTCCTCGCCGTCGACATCGAGGAGAAGCCGGAGGTCGTCGCCCGGTGGGTCAAGGGCAAGTCCCTCACGATGCCGGTCCTCCTCGACGTGGATGGCCGGGTCACCAACGGCTGGGGCGTGACCTCCACACCGACGGTGTTCCTCGTGGGGCGTGACGGGCGGCTCGTCGCCAAGGCAGTCGGCAACCGGGCCTGGACATCCGACAAGGCCCGCCAGCTCTTCACGCACCTGCTGGCGCGGTGACCTTTGACGTCCTGATCCTCGGCGCGGGCGGCGCCGGCCTCTGCGCCGCGCTCCACGCCGCGGACGCGTCCGCGAAGCTCTCCGTCGGAGTCGTCGTCAAGGGACTCCTCGGCCGCGCCGGCTGCACGCGCATGGTGCAGGGCGGCTACAACGCCGTCCTCACCGCGCCCGACTCGCTCGAGGCGCACCTCCTCGACACCCTCGCCGGCGGCGGCTGGATCAACGACCAGGAGCTCGTCTGGCGGCTCGTCACCGAGGCGCCCGGGCGCGTGCTCGAGCTCGAGTCGCGCTACGGATGCCTCTTCGATCGCACGCCCGAAGGGAGGATCCACCAGAAGCCCTTCGCCGGCCAGACCCACGATCGCACGATCCACAAGGGCGATCTCACGGGCATCGAGATCATGAACCGCCTTGCCGAGCAGGTCGCGGCCCGCCCCAACGTCCGGGCGCTCGAGGAGTGCCGCGCCGTGGAGCTGCTGCGCGACGGGCGCGGCGGCTGCGCGGGCGCGCTCGTCCTCGACGTCCGCACGGGCCGCGTCTTTCCGGTCACCGCGCGCGCGACCCTGCTCGCGATGGGCGGAGGGCCCACCATGTACAAGGTGGTGGCCTGCTCCGCGGACAAGGCCGCCGATGGGATCGCGCTCGCGTACCACGCGGGGCTCACGCTGCGGGACATGGAGATGATCCAGTTCCATCCCACTGGGCTCGTGATCCCGGGCTCGCTGATGACGGGCGCGCTCCTCGAGGAGGGACTGCGGGGCGCGGGCGGCGTGCTGCGCAACGGCCGGGGCGAGCGGTTCATGGAGCGCTACGATCCCGCGCGGCTCGAGCGCTCGACGCGCGACCTGGTCGCCCGCGCCTCGTTCACCGAGGTCGCCGAGGGTCGCGGCACGCCGAACGGCGGCGTCTGGATCGACGTCTCGCATCTTGGCGTCGAGGTCGTCGAGCGCAACTTCCGCGGCATGGTCCGGCGCTGCCGGGACTTCGGGCGCGACCTGGCGCGCGAGCCGGTCGAGGTCGGGCCGACCGCGCACTTCATGATGGGCGGCGTCGTCATCGACACGGCGTGTGGCACGGCGCTCGACGGCCTCTGGGCGGCGGGGGAGGATACGGGCGGCGTCCACGGCGCCAACCGGCTCGGCGGCAACGGGGTCGCCGAGTCGACGGTCTTCGGCGGTATCGCCGGCGACGTGATGGCCGAAGCGGTCGTCGGCCGCCCCGCGCCCGACGCGGACGGAGCAGCGGTCGAGCGCGCGACCCGCGCGCTGTCGGCGCCGCTCGGCCGCGCCGCCGACGAGGACCTCTACGCCCTCCAGTCCCGGCTGCGCGAGGTGATGTGGGAGCGCGTCGGCCTGGTTCGTGAAGGGGGCGGGCTCAGCGACGCGCTCGCGGCGATCGACGGGATCGCGACGGCGCTGGACCGCGTCGGCGTGGGCGGCGGGCCCGGGTTCAATCTCGCATGGCAGGACTGGCTCAATCTCCGGAGCCAGCTGACGGTCGCCCGGTTGATCGCCGCGAGCGCGCTCGAGCGGCGCGAGAGCCGGGGCGCCCACCACCGGCGCGATCACCCGCGCGCGGAGGCGGGCGCGCTCGTGAGCGTGCGCGTGGCCGAGCGGGACGGCGCGTCGCGCGTCTGGACCGAGCCCGTGGCGCTCACGCGCGCGCGGCCGGGGGCGTCTCTGTCGCCGGCGACGGTGGAGATCGGCGATTGAGCCCGCGCGGAACGCGGGCTCGAGGAAGGTCTTGCTGCGCTCATTAACACGGCCCATCATGCGTGCCCGGAGGTGGGCCATGGCATTCGACGGTGAGAAGTTCGTGAAGCGGTTCAACACGGTGTGGAACGGCCACGACGTGCCCGGCATCCTTGACATGATGACCGACGACGTGGTGTTCGAGGCGTCCTTCGGGAAGGACCCGTGGGGCGTTCGCGTCGTCGGCAAGCCGGCGCTGCGCGAGTTCCTGCAGGACATGTTCGAGCGCATTCCCGACGTGCGCTGGGACGAGATCCGTCACGTCGCCCATCCCGAGATGGCCGTGGTCGAGTGGCTGACGACGGGCACGCCGCGCGGCGGCATGCGCTACGAGGTCCAGGGGTGCGACATCCTCACGTTGCGCGACGGCCGCATCACGGCCAAGCGCTCCTACCGCAAGGGCCAGATCTGATGCCCCCTCTCATCCTGCGCGGCGCCGCGCTCGTCGACGGCACGGGCGCGCTACCGCTGCCCGGCCGGGCCGTCGTCGTCGAGAACGGCCGGATCGCCGACGTCGTCGACGAATCGCGCGCGCCCAGCGGTACGACGCTGCGTCTCGACGGTCTCACGCTCCTGCCCGGGCTCTTCAACTGTCACGTCCACCTGTGCTTCGGTGGCGAGCCGGATCCCGCCGCGACCATGCGCGGCGAGTCCTACGCGCTGACGGTCATCAAGGCGGCGCTCCGCGCGCGCCTGACCGTCGAGGCGGGCGTGACGACGGTGCGCGACCTCGGCGGCCGCGACTACGCCGAGCTGGCGGTGCGCGACGCCATCCGCGCCGGCCTCCTCCCCGGACCGCGCATCCTCTGCGCGGGGCGCGGGATCTGCATGACCGGCGGTCACGGCTGGCAGCTCGTCGGCCGGGAGGCGGACGGGCCGGACGAGGTCCGCAAGGCGGTACGCGAGCAGCTTCGGGCCGGCGCCGACGTCGTCAAGGTCTTCGCCACGGGCGGTGTCATGACGCCGGGCGTGGACCCGAACTCGGCGCAGCTCACGCTCGACAAGGTGCGCGCGGCGATCGAGGAGGCGCGCAAGGCGGGCCGGCGTACGGCGGCCCACGCTCAGGGCGCCGACGGTATCGCCAACTGTCTCGAGGCCGGGATCACGACGATCGAGCACGGTATCTTCCTTTCCGAGGCGCTCTGCCAGAGAATGGCGAAGGACGGGATCGCGCTCGTTCCGACCCTGAACGCGCCCGCGGCGATCGAGCGGGGCGGGATCGCCGCCGGCATTCCCGAGTACGCCGTCCGGAAGTCGGTCGCGCTCACGGAGCGCCATCGCGAGAGCTTCCGCTTGGCGATGCGCCTCGGTGTGCCGATCGCGGCCGGGAACGACGCCGGCACGCCGCTCAACCCGCACGGCTCGATCGTCCCCGAGCTTTCGCTGATGGTCCAGGCGGGAATGGCGCCGCTCGAGGCGATCCGCGCGGCGACCTCGACGGCGGCGCGGGTCTGCGGTCTCGAGCACGAGACGGGACGCGTGGCGCCCGGGCTTGCGGCCGACCTGCTGGCCGTCGGCTCCGACCCGACGCAGAAGGTCGAGGCGATCGACGACGTGCGACTCGTGCTGGCGCGGGGCGGCATCATCGTGAACCGACTCGCCGCGTGACAGAGCCGCGCGTTCTCCGGCGCGAGTGGACGAGCGTCGAGGGCTGGCGCGGCACGCGCGCGGGCATGTGGGCGTGGCTCATCCAGCGCGGCGCGGCCGTGGCGCTGCTGGGCATCGTCGCCGTGCACCTCGCCAACCCGTTCCGCCGTGGGGTCCAGACCGCGCTGCTTGCGCTCGTGCTGCTCCACGCGCTCCTCGGCGTCCGCGCGCTCCTGCTCGACGTCGGCGTGCCGCTCCGCTGGGCGACGCCGCTCTTCGTCCTGGCGCTCGCGCTCTCCGCCGCGCTCTTCGTCGCCCACTGGGCGTGGCGGTGGTACTGAGGCCGCCTCCGGTGGCCCACGTGCCGGGCGTGACGGACCGCTGACGGTGTTCGGCTAGAGCGGACGCGAGGAGACGATGCGCTCGTAGAGCGCGATCTGGCGCCAGAAGTGGCGCAGAACGAGGTGCTCGTTGATGTCGTGCTGCTGGTTGTTCGAGTTCGCCGCCGGGATCCAGAGCGCCGGGATTCCGAGCGTCTCCGTGAAGACCCAGAGCGGCAGCGTCCCGCCCAGGATCGGCAGCGCCACCGCCTCGTCGTCGTCCTGCTCGAGCAGCCGCAGGAGCCAGCCGAACTCCGGGCGCGAGGGCGACGTGTAGGACGCGGGCTGGCCCTGCATGGTCTCCGTGAACGCGATGCCCGGCGTGCGCCCCTGGTGATCGGCCACCGCACGCTCGACGATCGCGCGGATCGCGTCCGGCGTCGTGTCGGGCGTGAGGCGGATGTCGAGCCGCGCGTGCGCCGTGCGCGGGATGATCGTGCGGCGGGCCGTCGCCGACGCGCCGTCCGTCATGAAGTGGTTCACGTTCACCGTCGGCGTGAGGTACGGTGTGAAGACGGCCTTGTCCTGCCACTTGACGAACGCCTCGGCCGCTTCGCGCCGGAAGGTGTCGTGGACCCCGGCGTGGGCCGCGACGCGCTCGGTGATGTCCTCGACCAGGCGGGCGAGCGGCAGCACCGGGTTCGGCACGATATTGCCGTAGTTGCCCGAGTGGACGGACGCCGGCTGACCGTTGTCGGCGACGATGTCGACTTGTAAGAGACCGCGGACGCCCATGACGAGCGTCGGCCGGTTCGTCTGCTTGGGACCGTCGGAGCCGATCAGCACGCGCGCGGCAAGGCGCGCGCGGTGCTCCCGCGCGATCGCGTCGAGGTGGGGGCTGCCGTGCTCCTCCTCGCCGTCGAGGATGACCTTGACCGTCCACTGGAGTGTCCCGGCGCGCCGCGCGTCGAGGGCGCCGAGCGCGTTGGCGAGGTGCTGGCCCTTGTTGTCGGCGCCGCCCCGCGCCACGACGAGCAGATCGTCCAGCTCGCGCTCGCCGAGTTCGCGCGGCTCGACGCGCCGCGCTCCGACGAACCACGTCGGCGAAAACGGCTCGCAGGCGACACCTTCCCAGCGCCAGCGCGCGACGTCGCCCGTCGGCTGGACGTCGTAGTGGCCGTAGAGCAGCAGGACGGGCGCGCCGGCGGGACCCTGGATCTCCCCGAAGAGCGCCGGCGTCGCCTCGCCGTCCGGGGGGAGGAGCGGCTCGAGTTCGAGCCCGACGTCGCGCCAGAAGGCACGGACCTGGTCCACCATCGCCGCCGTCACCTGACGGCTGATCGTGGGGATCCGGAGATAGCGGTCGAGCAGCGCGAGCCGATCGTGACGTGGCGACACGGGACCTCCCCCGAAATGTGGCGGACTCGACTAGTATAGTGCCCGATGACGACGCTCCGTGTCTTCCGCTGGTCGCCCGGCGCTCCGGAGCGTTGGCAGACATACGCGGTCGACGCCGGCGCCGACACGACCGTGCTCGACGCGCTCGTCGAGGTGCAACGGCGGCAAGACCAGACGCTCGCCTTCCGCTACGCGTGCCGGGTCGGCATGTGCGGCTCGTGCGCCATGGTCGTGGACGGCCGCGAGCGCTGGGCGTGCCGCACGCGTCTCGGCGACCTGCGCGCGCCGACGGTCACCGTGCGGCCGCTCTACCACTTCCCGCTGCTGCGCGACCTCGTCGTGGATCTGACCCCGTTCGCGGCGCGGATGGCTGTGGTCGGCGCCGCGCTCGTGCCGGGCGCTGGTGCTCCGCCATACGCCGAGATCCCCGGCGACTCGGCGGAGCGGCGGGAGATCGACGCGGCGATCGAGTGCATCGGCTGCGGCATGTGTGTGTCGGCGTGCACCATGGTCGCGTCCAATCCGCGCTTCGCCGGTCCGGCCGCGCTCAACCGCGCCTTCACGTTGCAGCGCGACCGCCGCGACGGCGCACACGCCGCGCGCTGGGAGGTCTTGATGTCGGACGACGCGCTCGCGCGGTGTCACGGCCAGGGCAACTGCACGGCCGTGTGCCCGATGGGCCTCGAGCCGACGACGTCCATCTTCCGGTTACGCCGGATGGCGACACGCCGCCTCTTCGGACTGTGATCCGTCTCGCGGACCTCACCTGGCCACGCGCCGCACGGCTGGCGCGCGACCGTCGCGCCGTGGTCCCGTCAACCGGCCGCGCGGCGATGGCGCTCCGCGGACGGCTGCTCGCGCGCGTGCTCGCCGGAGCGCTGCGATGAGCCGGGGGACCCGCCTGGCCGCCGCGGGCCTCGTCGTGTGCGCCGCGGCCGCGTGCGTGACGCTCACGCCGGTGCAGGAGAAGAGCGCCGCCGAGGTCCGGGCGCTCGCGGACCAGACGTTCAGGATCTACAAGGTCCCGAGCATCCCCATCGTCATCGGCGCGCACGTCGCGGGGACCGGCGGCACGTACGAGGGAGGCATGTTCACGGTCGGCTCCGCCATGCTCGCGTCGCCGACGCGCGACGTCGTCGTCGCCCACGAGCTGGCCCACTACATTCTCGGCCACGACGGCAAGCGGCTCAACGTGCCGATGATCGACCGCCGGATCCTCTACGAGCAGTGGGAGCTCGACGCCAACGCCACGGGCGTCGAGATCCTCACCCGGGCGAAGCCCCTGCCCGAGGAGCTGGCGCTGAGTCTCTTTTACCAGCACGGGCTCGGCGCCCACCGCGCGCTGCTCAACAACCGGGGCGGGATCCCGTTCGGCCACAAGCCGCCGTGCGAGGAGATCGCGGATCTCCTCTCCCGGTTCCCCCGGCACGCTGCGTGGACGGCGACGCTCGAGTGCGCGAAGACCGCGCCCGCGAGCCGCCCGACGGTCCGGGCGCTCCCGCCGTCGCGCGAGGGGAGCCGGTCGGAGCGGATCGTCTGGGGGTATCTCGCGTCGCGCTCGCCGTCGGACGGCGCGGCGCTCGAGAAGATCGAAGATTTCCCACGGCGGGTCGTCGAGTTCGACCGGAGCGGCTTCTGGGTCGTGCTCGTTCTCGCTTTCAGGCCCGCCGACCCTCCCCGGTCCGTGACCGTCGGCTGGAGCCACGAGGACGGCCGCGAACGAACGCCGCCCGAGGTGGCGTTCGCGGGTACCGGGCCCGGCTCGGTCTGGCGCGCACACGCCGTGAACATGTCCCAGCTGCGCCCGTATCCCGGCCGCTGGACGGCGCGAGCCGGCGTGGACGGCGACGTCATCGGCGAGTACAGTTTCCGCCTGCTGCCGTGACGCCCGCACGACTGGATCACAGGCTCGCCGCGGCCGTCGAACGGCCTGCGGCTCGCACACCCATTGATTCTGTCGCCGCGCCGCGTTAGAGTGATTCCGCTCTGAGATTCGCGGGCTTGCCGACGAACTGAGGGGGGGTTCGATGTCCGTGCAGCAGATCCGCTCGCTCTACGCCGCGATGCCCGACCGTCTCTCGCAGGCGCGCCGGAAATTCGGCCGGCCGCTCACGCTCACGGAGAAAATCCTCGCCGCGCACTGCTGGGATTTCGAATCGCAGGTGTGGGAGCGCGGCAAGGCGATCCTCCGCCTCAAGGTGGACCGCGTCGGGCTCCAAGACGTGACGGGCCAGATGGCGCTGCTCCAGTTCATGATGTCGGGCCGCAAGCGCACCGCCGTGCCGGCGACGATCCACTGCGACCACCTGATCCGGGCCCAGACGGGCGCCGCTGACGACTTCGCACGCGCGATCCAGGAGAACCGGGAGGTCTACGACTTTCTCCGCTCGGCGGCGCGCAAGTTCGGCATCGGCTTCTGGCGCCCGGGCGCCGGCATCATCCACCAGGTGGTGCTCGAGAACTACGCGTTCCCCGGCGGACTCATGATCGGCGCGGACTCGCACACGCCCAACGGCGGTGGACTCGGCATGCTCGCGATCGGCGTCGGCGGCGCGGACTGCGGCGAGGTGATGGCGGGCCTGCCGTGGGAGGTGCTCCACCCGAAGCTGATCGGCGTCCACCTCACCGGCAGGCTCTCGGGCTGGACCGCGCCGAAGGACATCATCACGTACCTCTGCACGCTCCTGACGGTGAAGGGGGGCACGAACAAGATCGTCGAGTACTTCGGCCCGGGCTGCGAGTCGGTCAGCGCGACCGGCAAGGGGACGATCTGCAACATGGGCGCCGAGCTGGGGGCGACCACGTCCGTCTTCCCATTCGATCGGCGCATGGCGGCGTACCTGCGCGCGACCGAGCGCGCGGAGATCGCCACGCTCGCGGAAGGTGCCGCCGCGCACCTCGTCGCCGACCCGGAGATCGCCGCGAATCCGAAGGCGTTCTACGACGAGATCGTCGAGATCGACCTTGACGCGCTCGAGCCGCACGTCGTCGGCCCGCACTCGCCCGACCGCGGCCGGGCGATCAGCAAGCTCGCGACAGAGGCCCGGGCCAACGGCTGGCCGCTCGCGATCACCAACACACTGATCGGCTCGTGCACCAATTCCTCGTACGAGGACATGCGCCGCGCGGCGCACGTCGCGACGCAGGCGACCATGGCCGGGCTCCGCGCGAAGATCCCCTTCTGGATCACCCCGGGCTCCGAGCGGATCTTCCAGACGATCAAGCGCGACGGCATCACCGACGCGTTCGAGAAGATCGGTGGCACGGTGCTCGCGAACGCGTGCGGCCCGTGCATCGGGCAGTGGAAGCGCTCGGACGCCGCGGCGGAGGGTCCGAACACGATCGTCTCGTCGTTCAACCGCAATTTCCCCGGGCGCAACGACGGCAGCACGCAGACGCTGTCGTTCCTGACGAGCCCGGAGATCGTGACGGCGCTCGCCTTCGCCGGCACGCTGGAGTTCGATCCCGTTCACGGCACGATCCCGGGCCCCGACGGCAAGCCCTTCCGCTTCACCGCCCCCGAAGCCGAGGAGCTGCCGGCCCGGGGATTCACGGGGGGCACCGAGGGCTACGAGGCGCCCGCCGACGACGGAGACGCGGTGCAGATCCTGGTGGATCCCACGAGCGAGCGGCTGCAGCTCCTCTCGCCGTTCCCCCCGTGGGACGGCAAGGACTTCGTGGATCTGCCCGTGCTCGTCAAGGCGCAGGGCAAGACGACGACCGACCATCTCTCGCCGGCCGGCACGTGGCTCCACTTCCGCGGCCACCTCGACAAGATCAGCGACAACATGTTTCTCACCGTGGCGAACGCATTAACGGGCGAGGCGGGCAAGGGGACGCATCCGCTCACCGGCGAGCGTGGCCTTTCTCTGATGAAGATCGCCCGTGACCTCAAGGCCCGGGGCACGGGCTGGATCGTCGTCGGCGACGAGAATTACGGCGAGGGATCCAGCCGCGAGCACGCGGCGATGTCGCCGCGCTATCTCGGCTGCAAGGTCGTGCTCGTGCGGTCCTTCGCGCGCATCGCCGAGACGAATCTGAAGAAACAGGGCGTGCTGCCGCTGACCTTCAAGGACCCGCGCGACTACGACCGGTTCCGCTCTGGCGACCGGGTCAGCGTGACGGGACTCCAGGCGCTGGCGCCGGGCAAGCCCGTGGCGCTCGTCATCAAGCACGCCGACGGCACGAGCGAGACGATCGAGGTTCAGCACAGCCTGACCCAGGAGCACATCGCGTGGTTCCGCGCGGGCTCGGCGCTCAACGCCGCCCAGGCTCACGGCGCCGCGTCCTGAGCGCCACCAACGGAGAGGCCGACCGCATGGCAGGCAAGGTGAAGATTCCCGCGGGCGACAAGATCACGATCGAGCACGGCAAGCTGCGCGTGCCCGACCATCCCATCATCGCGTTCATCGAGGGCGACGGCACCGGCCCCGATATCTGGCAGGCCTCCGTGCGCGTGCTCGACGCCGCCGTCCAGCAGGCGTACCGGGGCACGAAGAAGATCGCGTGGGTGGAGACGTACGCGGGCGAGAAGGCGCGGGCCGTGTACGGCAAGGACTGCCCGCCGAATCTCCTCCCGGAGGAGACCCTCGACGTCATCCGCGAATATCTCGTCGCGATCAAGGGACCGCTGACAACGCCGGTGGGCGAGGGATTCCGGTCGCTGAACGTGACGCTCCGCCAGGTGCTGGACCTCTATGTCTGCCTGCGCCCCGTGAAGTACTTCCAGGGCGTGCCCTCGCCGGTGAAGCGGCCGGACAAGGTGGACATGGTCATCTTCCGCGAGAACACCGAGGACATCTACGCCGGCATCGAGTGGGAGCAGGGGACGCCCGAGGCGAAGAAGGTCGTCGAGTTCCTCCAGAAGGA
>JBOHQB010000484.1:0-1768 GCA_050731995.1 Candidatus Rokuibacteriota bacterium | reverse complement strand
GCGCCGCCGGGCGCGGCCGCGCGGGATGCCTCGGGCGCGTCGGCCATACCAGTTCGAGAACGCCGAGCACCAGCAGGCCGCACGCGCCGAGCGCGGCGAGGAAGATGAGGGCCTCTTCCGTCAGCATAGAGGGGGCAGCATCGTACCACGGGGCTTCCCCCGCACCGGAAATGACGCGGCGCGGTGCTATGATGCCGGGAGGCCACTCCACCCGTCCGGAGGAGCGTATGCGGCGAGTCGCGGTCATCGGCGTCGGCACTACCAAGTTTGGCAAGCACGATCGCTCGTCGGGTGAGCTCTTCGCCGCGGCCGCGGCCGACGCGCTCGTCGACGCCGACCTGCCGCCGTCGGCGGTGCAGGCGCTCTACTACGGCAACGTGGTCGGCGGCGAGACGGAGCGGCAGCTGCACACCGGGCCGCAGGCCGCCTCGATCCTCGGCATCCCCACGGTGCCGACGACGCGCTTCGAGGCGGCGTGCGCCTCGTCGCACGCGGCGTTCCGCCACGCCGTGATGGAGGTCGCCTCGGGGGTCTCCGACGTCGTGCTGGTCGGCGGTGGCGAGCGCGTGCTCAACGTCCCGACGGAGGAGTCTACCGAGTACTTCGCCTACGCGTCAGACGCCGCGTGGGAGCAGCCGCTCGGCCTCACCTTCCCCGGCGTCTTCGCGCTCGTCGCCCGGGCCCACATGCACAAGTACGGCACGACGGAGGAGCAGATGGCAGCCGTCGCCGTGAAGAACCACAAACACGGGGCGCTGAATCCGAAGGCGCAGTTCCAGAAGGAGATCACGCTCGAGCAGGTCATGAAATCGGCAAAGGTCGCCGACCCGCTGAAGCTCTACGACTGCTGCCCCTTCAGCGACGGCGGCGCCGCTGTCGTGCTGGCTTCGGAGGAGGTCGCGCGGAGCGCGCGCCGGCCCATCTGGGTCCTCGCCTCCGCGGCCGCATCGGACTGGATGCTCATCGGCGACAAGCGCGACCTCTCGCGCGTGCCGGCGACCGAGCGCGCCGCGGCCGCCGCGTACCGGCAGGCCGGGCTCTCCCCGGCCGACGTGGACGTCGTCGAGCTCCACGACTGCTTCACGATCGCCGAGATCGTCGCCACGGAGGGGCTGGGCCTGTTCGAGCCCGGTGCCGGCGGCGTCGCCGCCGAGAAGGGTTGGACGAGCCTCGGCGGCAAGGTGCCCGTGAATCCGTCCGGGGGACTCAAGGCCAAGGGGCACCCGATCGGCGCGACGGGCGCCGCCCAGGTTGCCGAGATCGTCACCCAGCTGCGCGGCGACGCCGATCGCCGGCAGGTCGACGGGGCGAAGGTCGGACTGGCGCACACGCTCGGCGGCAACACCGCCACGGTCCTCGTGAGTCTCTTCGGCCGTGACTGAGACCACGGTCACGCTGAGTCAGTTCTTCGCGGGCGCGCGCGAGGGCCGCCTGACCGCCGTGCGGTGCGCGGCCTGCAGCGCGCTGGCCATTCCGCCGAAGGAGTTCTGCCCCGCGTGCGGCCGGCGCGGCTGGGAGGTCGTGCGGCTCTCGGGTGAGGGCACGATCGCCTCGTTCACGGTGATCCGCGTCCCGCCGCGCGCGTTCGCCGGCGAGGCGCCCTACGCGATCGCCGCCGTGACGCTCAAGGAAGGCGTGTCCCTGCTCGGCCGCGTCGTGGACGTCCCCCTCGACGCTCTCGCTATCGGTCTCCCCGTCCGCTTCCGCCCCCTCACCTCGAAGGGCGGCCAGACCACCGTCGGCTTCGGCCCCGCCTGATACGCGTCGC
>JBOHQB010000483.1:0-3361 GCA_050731995.1 Candidatus Rokuibacteriota bacterium | reverse complement strand
GCCATCGGCCGCCCGGGCACCGGCGGGTCGGGCAGCACGACGTGGTCGGCGACCCAGAGCGACTCGAAGCCGGCCGCCTCGGCGGCCCGGCCGAGTCGCGCGGCGGCGTCGGGATAGGCGCAGGTGTGCAGGTTGACCGAATGCAGTCCGTACTTCATCGCCCGGCCTTCATGCCGGCGAGGCGCTCGATGATCGTGAACACCACGCTCGTGTCCTGCTCGCCGAGCCCGGCAGCCAGTGCCGCCTGCTGGTAATGCTGGGCCAGGTTCGAGAAGGTGACCGGCACGTGAAGCTCCTTGGCGATGGTGTGGAAGGTCTCGAGGTCCTTGTTCATCAACGCCACCTTGAAGCCCGGCTCGAAGTTGCGCGGGATCAACGCGCGTGGGATGCGCTCGAGCGCCTTGCTGCCCCCACTGCTCGCCTTGACGACCTCGTAGATCGTCATCGGGTCGAGTCCCGCCTTCACGCCGAGGAGGAACCCTTCCATCATCGCGGCGCTGTTCACGCAGGCCATCATGTTGTTGATCGCCTTCACCGTGTTGCCGGCGCCGACCGGCCCGACGTGGAAGATGTTCGGACCGATGGCGCGCAGGACCGGCTCGGCGCGTGACAGCGCGTCCTTGTCGCCCCCGACCATGATCGCCAGGGTGGCGGCCCGCGCGCCCGTCACCCCCCCGCTCACCGGCGCTTCGAGGAAGTGCACTCCCCGCTCGCGCGCCCGAGGCTCGATCTTCCGCGGCGTCGAGGGCAGGACGCTGCTCAGGTCGATGAGGATCGTCCCTGGTTTGGCGCGCTCCACCAGGCCGCCGGGCTCCAGGTAGCTCGCCTCGACGTCCGGGGACGCCGGCAGCGAGGTCAGGACGATCTCGGACTGCTCGACGACCTCACGCGCCGAGCCGGCTCGACGGGCCCCGGCCTGGACGAGGTTGTCCATGGCCTTGGGGTTCGTGTCGAAGACCGTCATCGGGAACCCGGCCTTCAACACGTTGCCCGCCATCGGATTGCCCATGTTCCCGACGCCGATGAACCCCGTGGAGATCGCCATCGCGCTCCTCCTCTCGAAGCCCCCCACTTCAGTCGAACAGCGCCCGGTACTGCCCGAACCCGGCTTCCTCCAGCTTCGCCACCGGAATGAACCGGAGCGCGGCCGAGTTGATGCAGTAGCGGAGCCCCGAGGGGCCCGGGCCGTCGGGAAAGACGTGGCCGAGGTGTGAATCGGCCTGCGCGGACCGCACCTCGACGCGACGCATGCCGTGGGAGGCGTCCGTGTGCTCCCTCACGTTGGCCTTCTCGAGCGGCCGGATGAAGCTTGGCCACCCCGTGCCCGAGTCGAACTTGTCGGTGGACGCGAAGAGCGGCTCGCCGGACACGATGTCCACGTAGATCCCCGGCTCGTGATGGTTCCAGAACTCGTTCCGGAACGGCGGCTCGGTCGCGCTGCACCGCGTGACCTCGTACTGCGCCGGGGTCAGCGTTGCCTTCAGCTCAGCGTCGGTCGGCTTTCTGTCGGTCATGATCCGGGTCTCCCCTCACTCCCCCCAGACGTCCCGCGCGACATCGACGACACGCTCGAGCTTCTTCCACTGCTCGTCCTCGGTGAGCGCATTGCCGTGATGGGTGGACGCGAAGCCGCACTGGGGCGAGAGGCACAGGCGCTCGAGCGGCACGCGCTTCGCGGCCTCGTCGATCCTCCGCCGTAGCGCATCCTTCGATTCGAGCGCGCCCGACTTGGTGGTCACGAGCCCGAGCACGACCTTTCGGTCCGGCGGCAGCAGGCGCAGCGGCTCGAAGCCGCCGGCGCGCTCGGTATCCCACTCCATGAAGTAGGCGTCGACGTTCGTCGAGAACATCGCCTCGACGACCTCGTCGGCATAGCCGCCCGCCGCGAACCACGTGGAGCGGAAGTTGCCGCGGCAGGTGTGCATGGTGACCGTGAGGCCGGCGGGGCGATCCGCCAGCGCGCCGTTGATGGCGGCGGCGTAGGCGCGCGGCAGCGTCGCGGGATCGTCGCCGTTGGCGCGGAAGTTCTCGCGCACCTTGGCGTCGCAGAGATAGGCCCAGCTCACGTCGTCGAGCTGCAGATAGGTGCACCCGGCGGCGGCGATGTGGCCGATCGCCGTCCGATAGGCGGCCGCGGCATCCGCCCAGAAGGCGGCGAGATCGGGGTATACCTCGCGCGAGACCGCGTTGCGACCGCCGCGCATGTGCAGCATCGCCGGCGACGGAATCGTGAGCTTCGGCGTCGCCTTCGCGACCGACTTCAGATACACGAAGTGGTCCACCATGATCGGCCCGCCGCACCGGACCCTGCCAGTGATCGTCGCCATCGGCGGCACGTCCTCGGCCCTGAACGTCATGCCGGCCGCCGCCGTCACGCCCACGCCCTCGAACCCCCGCATGAAGTCGAGGTGCCAGAAGTCGCGGCGGTACTCGCCGTCGGTCACGAGCCTGAGCCCGAGCGATTCCTGCTTCGCGACGGCGGCGCGGATGCAGCGGTCCTCGACCTCTTTGAGCTGGGCCGCCGACAGCGCGCCGACCTTCGCCTTCGCGCGCGCCTCGCGCAACTCGGCCGGGCGCAGGAGGCTTCCGACGTGGTCGGCACGGAACGGGGGCTGGCTCGGCATGGCGCGTCTCCTCCGCGGGGTCAGTCGAAGATGACGCCGCCGTCGACGTTCAGGGACTGGCCGGTGATGTTCCGCGCGCCCGGCGAGGCGAGGAACACCGCCAGCGCGGCGACGTCCTCGGGCTCGTTGGGCCGGCCGAGCGGGATGGCGGCGTCGCGCCGGCGCTTCATCTCCTCGACGGGCACGCCCTCGTCGCGCGCGCGCGTGGCGACGTTGTCTTCCGACAGCGCGGTGACCGTCGTGCCGGGGCAGATGGCGTTGACGTTGATGTTGTGGCGGGCGAGCTGCTGCGCGGCGGTGCGCGTGAGCGAGATCACGCCGCCCTTGCTCGCGGCGTAGATCGCGTTCGAGGTGCCCGCGTAGCCCTTGCCCGCGATCGAGGCGATGTTGACGATGACGCCGCTCTTTCGGGGGATCATCTCGCGCGCCACGCGCTGGAGGCAGAAGAACACGCCCTTGGCGTTGACGCGGATGATCCGCTCCCAGTCGGCCTCAGTCAGATCCATGATGTCGGCGCGGCGGGTGACGCCGGCGTTGTTCACGAGCACGTCGATCCGGCCGAAGTCGGCCATCACGCGCCGTACCATCGCGTCGATCGCGGCGACGTCGCCGACGTCGGTGGTGAGCGGCGCGCTCCGCCGCCCGAGCCCCGCGACGGCGTCGGCCGTGGCCTTGGCGAGCCCGGCGTCGATGTCGACGACAACGACGTGGGCGCCAGCCTGGGCCAGGGCCAGTGC
>JBOHQB010000482.1:0-5333 GCA_050731995.1 Candidatus Rokuibacteriota bacterium | reverse complement strand
CGTCCGGCTCCATCGTGTGCAGGTCGCTGTCCATCACATTGAACCCGTTCTTCATGGCTGTCCTCCCGGATGGTTCCTCACACCGGCGTCACCGCATTCGCGCCCACCAGCAGCCGCGCCAGGTCCATCTCGCCGAAGTGCGTGAAGCTGTGCGCGACGCACACTTGGGCGATCGCGCGGACGGCTTCCATCTCGCCCAGGGGCTTGATCGTCACCTTCGTGTCCCAGAAGCCGGGCTGCGCTGTCACGAGCAGCTCGTCGGTGGAGGCCCAGACCTTCTGCATGTACTCGCGGAAGAGCGCCACGTCCTTGATCCGGAGCGCCTGGGCCTCGGCGGTCGACATGCCCGTGCCCTGCGCGACGGGCGGGAGCCCCAGGCGCTCGCCGTAGCCGCCCTCGGTCCACACCGGGCTGCGACGATTCTGGAGCACGAAGCGCACGACGTTGTCCTCGGTGCGCGTGACGTGCCAGAGCCCCCACGCGATCGTGTTCGCTTTCGGATGGCCGGCCGGCACGGCGTGGAGTTGCTCGGGCGTGAGACCGTCCAGCGTGCCGTCCAGCGCGCGATGCAGGCGCTTCAGCTCGAGGTGCAGCAACTCGACGATCGTCATGGGGCGGGGCTCCTCTCGCTTCGGGACGCTGTCGATGGGCCGCGGCTCAGTCGCCGCAGCGGAACCAGTCGAAGGCCTCGACGCTGACGCGGTAGGCCACGGCGCGCTCGGGCACGCGGACGTCGAAGTACAGGCGGTCACCCCCGGCGATCGGACCGACGAGCACGGAGCGCGTCGTGCCGACGACGGCGCCGTCCACCGCGAGGCGGTCCACGCGCATCTGGAGGTTGGTCGTCGCCTTGAGGCTATCGTTTTTCACGTAGCCGGTCACGTGCGGCGCGCGTCCCACCGGCTCGGAGGCCTGCCACTGGATCTCCCAGGCGGCTGCCGGGGCCGCCGCGCCGAGGACGGCAGCGAGAGCGAGCGTGGATACCCGGCGACGCAGCGTCATTTTTTTTCTCCGCTTCCCGTCGCCTGCAGGGTGACCGTGTCGCCCACGACCACGAAGACGACCTGACCGTTCGACGCCTTGTAGGTCCACCGCTCGACCGGGCCGAGCTTGGCGATGTCATCCGGCTTGCCGAGGGTCCGCTCGAGGTCGGTGCGGGTCTTCGCCTCGCGCGCCTTGCTGACGATGTCCTCCTTCGAGCGGGAGCAGCCCGCGACCAGGACGAGCGCGAGCAGGGCGACGAGGAGGCGTCGGGTCATCGCGACTCATTCTACCGCCGCTCGGGTATACTGCGCTCAGCGACCCCGTCGTCTAGCCTGGCCCAGGACGCGACCCTTTCAAGGTCGAGATCGCGGGTTCGAATCCCGCCGGGGTCACCACACAAATCTTCAGCACTTAGAGATGGTTTCTCGCGCTTTTCCACGATGGAGCGCGATGGGTCAGAAAAGGCCAGAAACGCCCAGAATCGACCCCGAAGTGGCAGCGGAATGGCAGCAGCCCTCGACTTGTCCAGACAGGGCGACTCAACAGCTACTACTCGCCTGGAGCTCCCCGAGCCCGAGGCCCAGGGCGCACCTTCGTTCCCGCTCACAAACGCTCCGCGTGCGGGCAGCCGACCGACGACCAACACGGAGCGCACGAGGTGGTGACGACTCGGCGATCGGTGTCGTCAAAAGAGGAGAGTCGTGGTGGCACCGGAAGCAGTAGAGCAGGGCGGCTAGCTGCGTTATTTGGCCACGCTGGCGTCCCTGGCGGCGGCCTGAATGCTAGACTTCCGGTCGTGCCGGATTGTCCGGACAGACCGCAACCTAATGGAATCGTTGACCCGAGTGCTTGCGGGGTGTGATAAACTGGCGCAGCCTGGATCGGTTGAAGGAACCGAGACAAAAGCGCAACCGATCCAGGCTGCACGCGAATGGCGGAGAAGAGCATGGAAAGCACGTTTCTAGAGCTGACGCGGGACCAGATTCTGACCCGCATCGAGCTTGGCTCGAAGCAACGTCTCAAGCTCGGCGCCGAAGACTTCGTCAAATCGTATCGCGCAGGACGCCTACAAGACCCCGCCGCCGTCGCTGATCTCGTGGCTCTAGCTGCGTTGCTCAACGACGACGATCCGCTGTTTGTCTGTCCCTGAACTAGACCGCCTTCGCGGTCGCGTCCGCGATTTAACCAAGCAGTACCGTGACGGCGACCCCGACGCATTCGGTGCGTTCCGCGACCTCACGCAGCTGCTCCTTCAAACCACTGTCCTTGCGGGCGATGTTGGTGTACGTCTCACAGCTGGCCCGCGAGGAAAGGATCGCATGGTCGTGGAAGGGGCTGCCGCGCCCTATCAAAGTCTTCTACGCCTGAACGACGGTCGGTATCTTCGAGTCTCGATTGTCCTGTACCGAGAGCCGCACGAAGGGCGTCACCGACTCAAGGTGGAACAGGCGTCGTTTCAGTATCAGATCGACGACGCGGGGAACCGTTGGATCTTCCGGTACGACTACCGGCGCGAGCCGGGAGACCAGCATCCCGCGACGCATCTCCAAGTACGCGGCGCCCTTCACGAGGATATTGAGCCCTACAAGGGGGTGTTGGAGCGGATCCACTTCCCCACGGGCCGAGTGTCGATTGAAGCGATCATTCGGCTTCTAATCGAACAATTCGCGGTGCCCGCCAACAGAGCGCCGGAGGTCTGGCGACCTGTACTCGCCGAGAGCGAGGCGCTATTTGAGGAGATCGCGCACCGGCCTCTGTCGGGACCGGCACGATGAGCAACTGGGAAAGGAACCAGAGGAAGGCGGCTCGTATGCGACTTGTCCGAAGAGCCTCGCTGCTCGTCGCGTTCTACCTGCTCACGTCGGCTGCGACGGCCTACGCCGAATGCGCGTGGGTCCTGAAGCGGATCAGCAGGCTGATGTTTGGAGTGTGCGGGTCTTCTGGACCCTTCACGCGATCGGACGCGTCAATATTGTTGGCGACGACGCGACAGCGACTCAAGCCCGGGGTAGTTCCGGCGGGAACAGAGGGCTCATCTCCTCCTCGCTCACTGGGCTCGGCGCTGCTAACCTCTCACTACTGAAGGCGACTGCGCGACCCTTTCAAGGTCGAGATCGCGGGTTCGAATCCCGCCGGGGTCACCATCCCACCGCTCGGGCAGAGGAGCTCCCATGGAATTCGGCGCGGCGATCTTCTTCACGGACTATTCGATCGGCCCGGTCGAGCTCGGGCGGGCGCTGGAGGAGCGGGGGTTCGGCTCGCTCTGGGCGCCGGAGCACTCGCACATCCCGCTCTCGCGCCGGTCGCCGTTCCCGCCGGGGGGTGACCTGCCGAAGAAGTACTACGACGTGATGGATCCCTTCGTCACGCTCTCGGCGGCCGCCGCGGCGACGACGCGGCTCAGGATCGCGACCGGCATCTGCCTCGTCGTCCAGCGCGATCCGATCCAGACGGCCAAGCAGGTCGCGAGCCTCGACCAGATCTCGGGCGGGCGGTTCCTGTTCGGCATCGGCGCGGGCTGGAACGCCGAAGAGATGGCCGACCACGGCACCGACTTCAAGGCGCGCTTCACGGTGATGCGCGAGCGCGTGGAGGCGATGAAGGCGATCTGGACCACGTCCAAGCCCGAGTACAAGGGGCAGTACGTCCAGTTCCCGCCGATGATGACCTGGCCGAAGCCGGTGCAGAAGCCCCACCCGCCAGTGATCGTCGGGGGCGCCTTTCCTTACGGCGCGCGCCGGGCGCTCGCGTACGGCGACGGCTGGGTGCCACACGCGCGCCGGCCCGCCTACGGCGATGTCCTCAACCTCCTGCCCGAGTTTCGCACGATGGCCGCGGAGGCCGGACGCGCGGACCTTCCGATCACGGTCTTCGGGGTGGCAGAGGACGGGGACCTCATCAAGCGCTATCGAGACGCCGGCGTCGCCCGAGTCGTCTTCAGCCTGGCGCCGGCGAAGACGGACGACGTGCTGCCGGTCCTCGACCGCTGCGCCGGGCTGATGCGACACGCGGGCTGACGGATGGGCTAGTATTGCGGCCGTGACCGTGACTACGCGTCCCTTCACCGGAGCGGAGTTCCTCGAGAGCCTGCGCGGCCCGCGCGAGGTCTGGATCTACGGCGAGCGGGTCCCCGACGTCACGGCGCACCCCGCCTTCCGGAACCCGGCCCGCATGCTGGCCCGCCTCTACGACGCGCTCCACGAGCCGTCGATGCAGCCCGTGCTCACGTGCCCGACCGACACGGGGTCGGGCGGCTACACCCACAAGTACTTCTGCACTCCGAAGAGCGCGGCCGATCTGGTCGAGGCGCGGGACGCGATCGCCGCGTGGGCCCGGCTGACGTACGGCTGGATGGGCCGCTCGCCCGACTACAAGGCGGCGTTCCTCGCGACGCTCGGCGCCAACGCCGACTTCTACGCGCCGTATCAGGACAACGCCCGGCGCTGGTACCGGGCCGCGCAGGAGCGCGTCCTGTTCTTGAACCACGCCCTCGTCCAGCCGCCGGTGGATCGCCACCGGCCGCCGGACGAGGTGAATGACGTGTACGTGCACGTGGAGAAGGAGACCGACGTCGGCCTCGTCGTCAGCGGCGCCAAGGTCGTGGCGACCGGCTCCGCGCTGACGCACGCGAATTTCATCGCCCATCCGAGCACGGCGGCCATCAAGACGAAGGAATTCGCGGTGGTCTTCATCGCGCCCATGGACGCGCCGGGGGTCAAGCTCATCTGCCGCCCGTCCTACGCGATGGCGGCCGAGGTGATGGGCAGCCCGTTCGACTATCCGCTGTCGAGCCGCTTCGACGAGAACGACGCGATCCTCGTCCTCGACAAGGTGCTCGTGCCCTGGGAGAACGTCTTCGTCTACGAAGATCTGGCGAAGTCGAACACCTTCTTCGAGCACTCCGGCTTCTTCCCGCGCGCGATGTTCCACGGTTGCACGCGCCTGGCGGTGAAGCTCGACTTCATCGCAGGGCTGCTCCTCAAGGCCGTGGACGCGGTCGGCACGAGCGACTCGAAGAACGTGCAGGCCTCGGTCGGGGAGGCGATCGCCTGGCGCAACCTCTTCTGGGGGCTCACCGACGCCATGGCGCGCACGCCGGTCGCCTGGGCGGGCGAGAGCGTTCTGCCCAACCCGGAGTACGCGCAGGCGTATCGCGTCTTCTCGACCGTCGCCTACCCCCGCGTGAAGGAGCTCACCGAGAGCATCCTGGCGAGCGGCCTCATTTACCTGAACTCGCACGCCGTGGACTTCAAGAACCCGACCCTGCGTCCGTATCTCGACAAGTACCTGCGCGGCTCCGACGGCACCGACGCGGTCGAGCGCATCAAGCTGATGAAGCTCCTCTGGGA
>JBOHQB010000481.1:0-4051 GCA_050731995.1 Candidatus Rokuibacteriota bacterium | reverse complement strand
GTGCCCGTGAGGTCCACGATGATCGTGTCGCCGGCGACGGTGACCTTGGCGCGCACCGTGAGCGGCTCGAGGCGCTCGGTCCCGCTCTCGAGGTGCGCCTCGTAGAAGTAGTCGCCGGGGCGGAGCCTCCGGATCGCGCTCCGCATCCGGGCCTCGGCGCGGTCCATCAGCTCGGCGACGGCGGCGCGGATCGTCACGGCCCCGTAGCGCGTGACCAGCTCCTCGATGCGTTCCGCGGCCTTGCGGCACGTGCCGAGCATCGCCTCGTAGTCGCCGATCCGCTCGCGCGGCCCACGCATGTTGGCGAAGATCAGGTCGAGCACGGCCTGGTTCGGCGTGCCGCGCTCCACGATCTTGACGGGCGGGATGCGCACGCCCTCCTGGAAGATCTCGGTGGCGCGCCCAGAGAGGCTGCCCGGGCTCATGCCGCCGACGTCGCCCCAGTGGGCGCGTACGACGGGGAAGACGAACAGCTCGCTCCCGCCGGTGTCGTCCGGTGCCCAGAGCGGATGGATTATCGCGACGTCGTTGAGGTGCGTGCCGCCGGTGTAGGGATCGTTGTGGAGGAAGATGTCGCCGGGGTGGATATCGTCGCCGAACTTCTCACGCACCGCCTTCATGGACCAGCCGATCGGGACGATGTGGAGCGGGTGGTCCTGGCCCTTGGACATCGAGACGATCTGGGCGTTGCCGTCCATCAGCACGCACGAGAAGTCCTCGCCCTCGTACAGGATGGACGAATACGCCGTCCGCACGAGCGTCACGCGCATCTCACGTACGATCGAGACGAACGCCTCGCGGAGCACCTCGAGGGTGATCGGGTCGATCACGCGCCGGCCTCGCGCTCGAAGCGGAGATTGCCGTGCGCGTCCACGGCACCCCGCCAGCCGGGCGGAACGACGGTCGTGGCGCCGAACTCTTCGACGATCGCCGGGCCGCGCATCGCCGCGCGCTCCGGCAGGCGCTCCCGATCCCAGACCGGGCAGTCGTGGGGGCTGCCCGCGAACCGGACAGATCGTCGCTCGATCACGGCCGAGTCGAGCGCGGCGATCGCGCTCCCCGTCGCACTCGGGTGGCGCTCGGGCGCCGGCTTGGCGACGAGGCCGTAGGCCGTGAGTCGCACGTTGACCAGCTCGATCGTGGCGTCGGCGTTCGCGTGGCCGTACGAGGCGCGGTGCTGGCGGTGGAAGTCCGATTCGATCGCCGGGAGCGCCGGCATCGGCGTGCCAGACTCGCCGACGGCGACGTTGAGCTCGAAGGCCTGACTGCGATAGCGCAGGTCGAGCGCGCGCAGCAGGCGCTGCTGAGGCACCCGGAAGCCTTCGAGCTCCAGCTGGTGGCGCGCCGCGCGCTCCATCTCGGCGAACGCGTCGGCTGCGACCGCGAGGCCGGCGCGCAGCGGGCCCACGCGCGTGCGGACGTCGTCGTGCTTGATGTCCGAGGCGAGGAGGCCAAGCGCCGAGAAGTTGCCGGGGTGGCGGGGCACGAGGACGCGCGGTATGCCGATCTCGTCGGCGAGCGCCATCGCGTGCATCGGCCCGGCGCCGCCGAAGGCGATGAGCGTGAAGTCGCGCGGGTCGTGGCCGCGCTGGATGGAGATCTCGCGGATCGCGGAGGTCATCCGCGCGATGGCGATCTTGACGATGCCCTCGGCAAGCGCGTCGACGCCCATGGCGGCGCCGGCCGTGGTGCTGCTCATCCGCGCCCCGAGGTCGGCGACGGCGCGGCGGGCGAGCTCGGCGTCGATCGCGATGGCGCCGCCGAGCCGGCGCGTCGCCCCGATTCGCCCCAGCACGAGGTTGGCGTCGGTCACCGTCGGCTCGGTGCCGCCGAGGCCGTAGGCCGCCGGACCCGGCGCCGCCCCGGCGCTCCGCGGCCCCACTTGAAGACTGCCGTCGACGTCGAGCCACGCGACGGAGCCTCCGCCCGCGCCGACACTGTGCATGTCGAGCTGCGGGACTTTCACGGGGAAGGCGCCGACCATCGCGTCCGACGTCGAGAGCGGCGCCAGATCGCGGACGAGGCAGACGTCGGTGGACGTCCCGCCCATGTCGTAGGTGATGAAGTCGCGCACGCCGGTGGCGGCGCCGACGAAGCACGCCTGGCTCACGCCGCCCGCGGGCCCGGAGAAGATCGTCTTGATCGGTAGACGGCGCGCCGTCTCCGTCGTCATCATGCCGCCGCTGGAGGCAACCGTCAGGACGCCGTGGGCGTAACCCGTCGCGCGCAGCCGCTCCTCGAGCCCGGCGAGATAGACGTCCATGAGCGGCTGGAGGTATGCGTTCAGCACCGTCGTCGAGAAGCGCTCGAACTCGCGGTACTCGGCGACGACATCGGCCGAGCACGATACGGGCAAGCCGGGACACCGGCCCTTCGCCATGTCGGCGACGGCATGCTCGTGGGCCGGGTTCAGATACGCGTGGAGAAGGCAGACGGCGAGCGCCTCGGCGCCGGCGGCCCGGGCGGCGTCGAGCGCGTGCTCCACGCTCGCGACGTCGAGCGGCGTGAGGACCGCGCCGTCGGCGGCAAGACGCTCGGTGACCTCGAAGCGGTGCTTGCGCTCGACGACGGGCTTGGGCCGGACGAAGGTCGGCACGAAGAGGGCGGGGATGTTGCGCTTCGTGCGGCCGATCTCGATGAGGTCGCGGAAGCCGGCGGTCGTGACGATCGCCACGCGCGCCCCGCGCCGCTCGAGCACGGCGTTGGTGCCGACGGTCGTGCCGTGGACGAGCCGTCGCACGTCGCGCCCGGCGATCCCGAGGGCCTGGAGGCCGACGAGAACGGCGGCGGCCTCGTTGAGCGGCTGCGACGGCACCTTGGTGACGACGACGCGGCCCGTCGCCTCGTCCACCGCGGTCAGGTCGGTGAAGGTGCCGCCGACATCGATCCCGACGACGAACATGTGCGTGGATGATAGCATCGAGACCGGAGGAGGGCGCATGGCGACGAGCGGCGACGCGATCCGGCATCTCTGGACCCACAAGACCCAGGACCACTCGTGGCTCGCCGACGAGGAGCTCGTCATCGACCGCGCCGAGGGCGTGTGGGTGTGGACCGAGCGCGGCAAGAAGCTGCTGGACGGATTCGCCGGCTTGGCCGTCGTCAACGCCGGCCACGGGCGTCGGGAGATCGCCGAGGCGATCGCCGAGCAAACGGTGCGCCTCGCGTACTACCCGACGACGCGACAGTTTTCCAACCGGCCCGCCGCGGAGCTGGCGCTGAAGCTGGCCGCGCTCACGCCGGGCGATCTCGAGTACTCGTTCTTCGCCGTCAGCGGCGCCGAGGCCAACGAGCGCGCGATGCAGATGGCGCGCCACTACTGGCTCGCGCGCGGCAAGCCGAACAAGCACAAGGTGATCTCGCTCCAGGGCGGCTATCACGGCGGGACGATGGGCACGTTCGCCGTCTGCGGCCTGGCGCACATGGTCGAGCCGTACGCGACGCTGCACGTGCCGGGGTTCGCCAAGGTCGCGCCGCCCTATCCGTACCGTGACCGGGGCACCGGGACCGACGAAGAGCTGGTCGCGCGGCGCGCCCGCGAGCTGCGTGAGGCGATCGTCATGGAGGGGCCGGACACCGTCTCGGCGGTGATCATGGAGCCGGTCGTCTCCTCGGGCGGCTTCATCATGCCGCCGATCGGCTGGCTCCGTGCGGTGCGCGCGATCTGCGACGAGCTGGACGTGCTGATGATCGCCGACGAGGTCATCACCGGCTTCGGCCGGACCGGCCGCTGGTTCGGCGTGGAGCACGACGGCATCGTCCCGGATCTCATGACCGTCGCCAAGGGCATCACGTCCGGCTACATTCCGCTCTCCGCGGCGATCGCCCGGCGGAAGCTCGCCGACGCGTTCCCCGACGACGCCAAGGAGGAGAACGTGCATCCCGGGACGTATTCCGCCCACCCCGTCGCCTGCGCGGCCGCGCTCGCCAACATCAGGATCATGGAAAAGGACAACCTCGTCGCGAACGCGGTGACGATGGGCGCGCGGCTGCTCGACGGGCTTCAGCAGGCGGTGGGCAAGCGGCGCATCGTCGGCGAGGTGCGCGGTCG
>JBOHQB010000480.1:0-2103 GCA_050731995.1 Candidatus Rokuibacteriota bacterium | reverse complement strand
GAGATGGCCCCCCATACCCCCCCACGCTCCCACCGCCCGGCGCAGCCGTGGCGCTCCTCGATGCTCCGACAGCCTCTTTAGCGGGCCTGCGCCTCCAGCCAGCGCTCGGCCTCGAGCGCCGCCATGCAACCGGTGCCGGCCGCCGTGACGGCCTGGCGATACACGTGGTCCTGGACGTCCCCCGCCGCGAAAACCCCGGCGACGGAGGTCCGCGTCGTTCCCGGCTCGACCTTGATGTAACCGCTGTCGAGCAGCTCGAGCTGGCCCCGGAACAGCGCCGTGTTCGGCTCGTGCCCGATCGCGACGAAGAGGCCGTCCACGGACCGGTCCTCGAGCGCACCGGTCTTGACGTTCCTGAGCCTCACGCCGACGACCTTCCGCGTGTCCACGCCGAGGACTGCGTCCACGACCGTATCCCAAACGAAGTCGATCTTCGGATTCTTCCGCGCGCGCTCCTGCATGATCTTCGAGGCGCGGAGGGCGTCGCGCCGCTGCACGACCGTCACGCCGCTCGCCAGACGCGACAGGTAGAGCGCCTCCTCCAGCGCGGCGTCGCCGCCGCCGACGACCAGCACGCGCTGGTCCTTGAAGAAGAACCCGTCGCAGGTCGCGCAGGTCGACACGCCGTGGCCGAGCAGCTCGCGCTCGCCGGGCACGCCCAAGAGCTTCGCCGTGGCTCCCGTGGCGATGATGACGCTCTCGGCCTCGTAGATCGTCTCGCCCGCCGTGACGACGAACGGCCGCCGCGCAACGTCCACCGCCGTCACGTCGTCCGCGACGATCTCGGCGCCGAACCGCTCGGCCTGCTTGCGCATCGTCTCCATCAAGTCAGGGCCCAGCACCGGATCGACGAAGCCGGGATAGTTCTCCACCAGCGTGGTGAGCATGAGCTGGCCGCCCGCCTGCGCCCCGGCGAGGACGAGTGGCGCCAGATTCGCGCGGGCCGCGTAGACCGCCGCGGTATAGCCCGCCGGGCCCCCGCCGATGATGATGATCTTTCGCCTCGTAGCCATCGCTGGTCCGGTCCCTTGCTCCTTGAGACGCGTCAGCACCCGGCGAGGATTCCCTCCAGCTCGACGAGGTCGCGGATCTCGTATTCCGGCGCGCCGACGCCGTCCGGCAGCGGCTCGCTCCCGGGGTTGACCCACGCCGCGTGCATGCCCACGCGGTGCGCGCCGGCGACATCGATGTCGGCACGATCCCCCACGAAGAGCGTCCCCTCCGCGCTGACCCCCACGCGTCGGAGCGTCTCCTGGAAGATGTCCGGCCGCGGCTTGCGCCAGCCGATCTCGTCGGAGACGACGACGGTCGTGAACAGCCCGCGCACCCCCGCCGCGTCGAGGATCGCCAGCGCCGTCGGCGTGTAGTCGAAGTTCGACACGACCGCGAGGCGATGCCGGCTCGCCAGCCCCTCGAGAAGCGCGCGGTGACGCGCCGGGAACTCTACCGCGCTCGAGAGCGCCCGCTTGTGGGTCTCGAGCAGTGTGTGCGTCAGTCCCGCCGGCAGGCGCGACGGCTCCAGCCCGAGCCGCCGGAAGAAGTCCTGGAAGCGCGCGGGCGCGGCCACCTCGCGGTGCTCGATCGCGCGGATACGCTCGGCCTCCTGCCAGGAGCCGATCAGCGCGTCGTACGCCTGCTCGAGCTCGAGACCGGGCACGTGCCGCGCCAGGACGGCGTGCAGGTGGCCCGCGCTCGAGCGGATCCGCTTGCCGCGGATCTCGATCGACGGCATGCGCTCGCGGTCGAGACGGATCAGCGTGTCGAAGAGGTCGAAGAAGATCGCGGCGTAGCGGGCCATGTCAGAGCGGCTTGCGGCTTCCGTAGCCCTCGTCGAGCTCGTGCCACCAGCGGATGGCGCGCTCGCCGTGCTTCCAGCAGAGATTGACCTCATGGCCGTCGCGCAGGTGCGGGAAGTCCACGAGCCCGAGCGCCAGGTCCTTGGGCGCGCCTCCCATCGCCGCGATCTCGTTCAGGCCGCCGTGTACGATCTCGACCATCGCGCGTACCCGTGACTCCGCCGACCGCCACGCGGCCTGGTCGACCACGCCGCCGCCGGCGGCGGCGATCCGGTCGCGCTCCGCGGCGAGGCGCGCGCGCCCGGCC
>JBOHQB010000479.1:0-17361 GCA_050731995.1 Candidatus Rokuibacteriota bacterium | reverse complement strand
GCGTACTCGGGCTGGTTGAAGAGCCGGTTCGGCGGATCGGCGGCCGGCAATACGAAGAAGGTCGCCGCGCGGCCGAAGTCCGGCTTCTCGCGCGTGAACGCTTCCAGGATCCCGACCGCCGAGCGCGGGTCGATCTGGAGCGCGCCGCCCTTCTCGATGTAGCGAAACTGTCCCGGCGACGAGTCGTCGAAGGTGAGAACGACGGGTGTCGTGCCCGCCGGCAGGTCCACGCGGCCGTCGAGCAGGGTGTTGAGGCCGACCAGCCGGTACCCGCGCGCGTAGAGCGTCTCGAGGTCGCGGCGGAAGTTCTCGGGGGTGCGGGTCCAGCGATCCTCGGGGTCGTCGATCTTGTGGTACTCGAGGATCATCACGCGCCCCAGCTCGTTCGGGGCCGCAGGCCCCGCGGCGGCGAACGACGCCACGATGAGCACCGCCGTCGCC
Source organism: Candidatus Rokuibacteriota bacterium (assembly GCA_050731995.1). Lineage (GTDB taxonomy): Bacteria > Methylomirabilota > Methylomirabilia > Rokubacteriales > CSP1-6 > JBOHQB01. The sequence continues at coordinate 16,920 of JBOHQB010000479.1, read as the reverse complement.
AGCAGCAGGACGACGAGGAGGATTCTCATCGAGCCGCGACCGAGCCCTTCGGCTGGAGCGCCCCGCCCGTGTAGTCGTTGCGCGGGTTCCAGAGCATCCAGCCGACGCCCCCTCCCTCGCCGGCGCCCTTGATCTGGGCGCGGAGCTCCGGCACGCCGAACACGCGCCGGTCAAACGCGTAGTCGCGGAAGTCCTGCAGCCACGGCCGCACGACGGCGCGCGTGCCCGCCGCGCGCTTGCGGATCAGCCGCACGCTCTCGAAGACGACTCTGTAGGGGTTCTCCACGGGGTTCCGGTAGCCCGGGATGCCGCGATGGTAGCCGGACGGATAGACCATCGGCGAGACGACGTCGAGGTGCTGGGCCATCTCCTCGATCCGCTGGCCGATGTCCGTGTCGTTCTCGTTGAACGCGGTGTAGCCGAAGACGTCGGCGGCGACGAAGGCGCCGATCGCGCCGAGCTCGCGGCGCGCGCGCTCGAGGAAGCCCACGATCGCCGGCAGCCGCGTCTCGCGCGTGTTCGCCCGCGCGTAGCGCGCGGCGGAGAGGTGGCCGTCGGTCGGGAAGCGCACGTAGTCGAACTGCACCTCGTCGAAGCCGCGCGCGACGGCCTCGCGGGCGATCGCGATGTTGTAGTCCCAGACTTCCTCGCGGAACGGATCCGTCCAGGCGAGCCGCTCGTTGTCGACCCACGGCCGTCGCGTGCGCGCGTCGATCACCGCCAGGTCGGGCCGGTGATTGGCGAGGACGTTGTCCTTGAAGGTGACGACGCGCGCGATCGTGTAGACGCCGCGCGCCTTGAGATCCCTCATGATTGCGTCGAAGTCGCGCAGCGTGCCCGGCCCCTGCGCGCCCGCAGCACGCGCCAGCTCGACGTGGGTCGGCCAGAGGACCCAGCCGCGGTCGCCCTTGACGTCGATCACGATGGCGTTTAGCTCGGTGCGGGCGGCCAGATCGAGGACGCGCCCGCGGATTGCCGCGTCGCCGACGCCGAAGTAGGTGAGGTACGCTGCCTTGATGACCTGCGGCCGCAGTGTGACCTCGAGCGGCTCGCGCATTGCGGTGACCGTTGCCTTCTCGAACCCCGGCATCTTCACGAGGATCGTTGCCCCAAACGGCACGCCCTCGAGCCGGAACGCGCCGTCGGCGTCGGCCTCCCGCTCGACGCCGCCCACGACGATCGACGCGCCCGGAATCGGCCGCCGCTCGGCGTCCCGCACGATACCGGTGATCGCGTCGGGCTCCTTCGGCGGCTCGGCCTCGGCGGCCGTGGGGCCCACGCCGGGCGGCGTTGGCGCGAGCGACGCGAGGACGACCGTGTCGTGGCGCGGATCCGCGGCGGCGAGCAGGGTGGCGGGGGCGAGGATCGCGTAGCCGTTGAGGATCGCGAGGGCGAGCATGAGCAGCACAACGCCGCCATCGAGGAGGTATCGTCTTACAACCGGCGGCGATCCCAACATGTGCCGACTCCGAAATTAACTGTGATGCTCACGGCCTGCCAAGAAAAATTTAACCCGTGGGCGGCGTGCGCGCGCGACCCGCTACAATGAACGCGTTCATGACCGCGTTCGGCTGCCGGCAGTCCCAGAGTCGCACGCTCGGGATCAACGGTCGAGCCCTCCACTTTCTGGAAGCCGGCCCGTCCGGCGCGCCCGCGCTCTGCTTCCTGCACGGCGGCGCGGCCCACGCTCACTGGTTCGACGCCGTGCTGCCGCGGTTCGTTCCCGACCACCACGTCGTCTCGCTCGACCAGAGGGGGCACGGGCGGAGCGCCTGGGCCGTGCCGCCCGCCTACGGGACCGAGGACTTCGCCTCGGACCTGGTCACGCTCATGGACCGGCTCGGCTGGGAGCGTATGGCCCTCGTCGGCCATTCGATGGGCGGTCACAACGCCATGGCCTTCTCCGCCTGGCACCCGGAACGGGTGCGCGCCCTCGTCATCGTGGACTCCCGGCCGGCCATCCCACCGGAGCGCCTCGACCGTATGCACGCGCGGGGCCGACGGGGGCCGCGACTCCACCCGAGCCGGGAATCGGCCGTCGCGTCTTTCCGCCTCCTGCCGCGCGAGACGGTCGCCGAGCCCCGGCTTCTCGCGCACTTGGCGAGCGAGGGGATGGTCCAGCGCAACGGTGGCTGGACCTACCGCTTCGATCCCGCGTCCAACGCCGACCGGGCGCCCGTGGACTGCTGGCCGCTGCTCTCCCGTGTCAAAGCGCCGACGTTGATTGTCAGCGGGGGGCTGTCGCCGGTGCTGCCCCGCGAGATGGCCGAGCGCCTTCGGGCCGCGATCCCCGGCGCCCGGCACGTCGAGATCCCCGGTGCCTACCACCACCTCGTGCTGGACCAGCCCGGGCTATTCAGCGCGGCGCTCGCCGATTTCCTCGGCTCACTGGACTGAGCGTGCACGCGCCGGGACGCTTCACCGCGCTCGCCCTGTTGGGGCTTGCCGTGGCGGGCGGGTGCGCGGCGCCCGTCAAGGAAGCCGCGCGGCTCGGCGACGTCCGCGGCCGGATCCCCGTGGTCGTCGACGACCGCCTCACGCTCCACGGGACGCTCGGGCTCCCCCCCGGTGACGGACCCTTCCCGGCGGTGGTCCTCATGCACGGCTGCAGCGGTCCCGGCCGGCCCGACCGTGGGTGGCCCTCGCAGCTCAACGCGTGGGGCTACGCGACGCTCCGTCTGGACTCCTTCGGCGACCGCGGCATCCGCGAGGTCTGCACCAACCGGCTGCTGAGTCCCGAGGATCGGCTGCCCGACGCCTTCGCCGCGCTGGCGACCCTCGCCACCCATCCGCGCGTGGACCGCGAGCGCATCGTCCTGATGGGCTTCTCCCACGGCGGGAGTGTCGCGCGGCTCGCGGCCGCGCCGTCCATCGCCGGCGCCTACGCGCGCCCCGGCGTCGCACGCTTCCGCGCGAGCCTCGCCTTCTATCCCGGGTGCGCGCGGGGCTTCCCCGACGGCCGGGTGGGGACGCCGCTCAGGATCCACATCGGCTCGGACGACGACTGGACGCCGGCGCCGCCGTGCGAGCAGTTCGTCGCCGTCGTCGGTGGCGACGTGCGGATCACGGTCTATCCGGGCGCGCTCCACGCCTTCGACGCCGTCGGGCTCGAGGCGCGCGTCTGGCGGCCGGGTGTCGGGCGCGGCTATCAGGGAGCGACCGTGGGCTACAGCCCCGAGGCGACGGCGGCGGCGCGCGTCAACGTCCGGGCGGAGCTGGACGCGCTGCTGCGGTAACGGAGCGTGAGCGCGTCAGTCAGCGACGCGCTCGACGTGGACGGCGCACACCTTGTACTCGGGGATCTTCGACGCGGGATCGAACGCGGAGTTCGTCAGGAAGTTCGCCGCCGAGTCGCCAAGCTTGACGAACGGCACGAAGACGGCGCCCGCCTTCACCGCCTCCGTCACGCGCGCGTAGCCCGTCAGCTCGCCGCGGCGCGACTCCACGCGCACGCGCGCGCCCGTGTCGACGCCGAGGCGCCGGGCGTCCGCCGGGTGGATCGCGATCTCCAGCCGCGGCGCCAGCTCCAGCAGTCCCTGCACGCGGCGCGTGAGCGTGCCGCCGTGCCAGTGGTAGAGCAGCCGCCCTGTGTTCAGCACGAACGGAAAGTCGGGATCGGGCAGCTCCGCCGCCTCGACGATCTGGTGCGCGGGGATGAAGCGCGCGCGGCCGAGCGGGAAGCTGTCGGCGTAGAGGTACCGCGTGCCCGGATGCTCGGGGGTCGGGCACGGCCACTGGATGCCGCCCTCACGATCGAGACGCTCGTGCGAGAGCCCGGCCAGGAACGGCGTGAGCCGCGCCATCTCCGTGAAGACCTCCCGGGCGTCGGCCCAGTCGAACTGGCCGCTCACGTCGAGACTCAGCCGCCGCGCGACGCGCTTGGCCAGCTCGGCGGTGATCCACCAGTCGGGCCTGGCGTCGCCGGGCGGCGCCATTGCCGCGCGCACGCGCTGGACGCGACGCTCCGAGTTCGTGAACGTGCCCTCCTTCTCGGCAAAAGCGGCGGCCGGCAGGAAGACATTCGCGCGCTCGGCGGTCTCGTGCATGAAGAGATCCTGCACGACGAGGAAATCGAGCTGACCGAACGCCTTCTCGGCGTGGTGGAGATCGGGCTCGCTGAGGAGCGGGTTCTCGCCGACGACATACATCGCGCGCGTCTCGCCGTGCAGGCACCCTTCGACGATCTCGGTGACGACGCGTCCCGTCGCGCCGGGCGGCCGCACGCCCCACGCCGCCTCGAACTTCTCGAGCGTCTTGCCGTCGTAGGGCTGGTAGCCGGGCAGGTTCGTCGGGATGCAGCCGGCGTCCCCGCAGCCCTGGACGTTGTTCTGGCCGCGGAGCGGCGAGATGCCGGAGCCGGGGAAGCCCATCTGGCCGGCGACGAGCGAGAGGTTCAGGACGGCGTGGGCGTTGTGGATGCCGTTGACGTGCTGGGTGATCCCCATGCCCCAGACGAGGCAGGACCCCGCAAATGCCGGCTTCGCGTACCAGCGCGCCGCCTGGGCGATGTCGGCCGCCGGGACGCCGGTGACCTGCTCGGCGCGCTCCAGCGTGAAGTCGGCGAGCGAGGCCCGCCACGCCTCGAACCCTTCGGTGCGCTCGCGAATGAACGTCTCGGCGGCGAGCCCCTCGTCGAGGATCACCCGCGCTATCGCGTTGAAGAGCGTGACGTCGGTGCCCGGGCGCTGCTGGAGCCACAGGTCGGCCTGGTCGCAGAGGTCCACGCGCTTGGGATTGACGACGATGAGCCGCGCGCCGCGGCTCACCGCGCGGCGGAACCGGATCGCGATGACCGGGTGGTTGGCGGAGGCGTCGGCGCCGACGACCATGACGCAGCCCGCTTCTTCGTAGTCTTGATAGGAGTTGGACGTCGCGCCCGAGCCCATCGAGGCGAGCATCGCCTCGACCGAGGGCGAGTGGCAGAGGCGCGTGCAGTGATCCACGTCGTTCGTCCCCATGACGACGCGGCAGAGCTTCTGCACGACGTAGCCATCCTCGTTCGTCGCCTTGGCGCTCGCGAGCGCGCCGAAGCGGCCGCGATGCTTCGCGAGCCCGTCGGCGGCGGCGTCCAGCGCCTCGTCCCACGAGACGGCGAGCCAGCGGCCGTCGCGCTTGACCATGGGCCGCGTGATCCGATCGGGGGAGTGGACGAAGCCGGTGCCGAAGCGTCCCTTGACGCAGAGCATGCCGAGGCTCGAGCCGTTCCTCGGCACGTCGTCGGCCATGAGGGCCAGATGGCCGTCCTCCTTCACGTGGACGTCGAGGCCGCAGCCCACGCCGCAGTACGGGCACGTCGTCTCCACGCTCCGGGCGACCTTGGCGGGTGCCTCCTTGGGGTGGAGCGCCCCCGTCGGGCACGTGGCCACGCACTGGCCGCAGGACGTGCAGACCGACGACGACATCGTCCCGTCGCCGAAGACGCCGACCTTCGTCGCGTCACCCCGGCCGAGCAGCGCGATGGCGCCGATCTGCTGAACTTCGTCGCAGGCGACCGTGCAGCGCCCGCAGAGGATGCACGCGTTCCGGTCGAGGACGAAGAAGGATTTCGTCGCGTCGGCGTCGAAGTGGTGGAGCGGCTTCCAGTGCGGCTCGAGGATGCCATGGCGCGCCGCCGCGTCGCTCGCCTGGGCGAAGTCGTTACCTCCGTCGGGCGTGAGCATGGAGACCGTGAGGTCGAGCACCATCGCGCGCACGCGCTCGGCCTCGGGATGCCGCGTGTCCACGACCATGCCGTCCCGCGCGGGCAGGTGGCACGCCGCGGGCGTGCCGCGCTGGCCGTCGACGTGGACCAGGCACGTGCGGCAGGCGCCGAGCGGCGTGCGATCCGGATCCTTGCAGAGCTGGGGCAGGGGAATGCCGAGACGGTTCACGCCGTCGAGGACAGTAGCGCCCTCGGCCAGGTCCACGCGACGGCCGTCGATCGTGAGGATCACAGCGCCCTCATGATACGCCGAACTCGCCCGGGAACTCCGCGAGCCCCGAGAGCACGGCGAAGGGCGCCGCCTGGCCGAGGCCGCAGAGCGAGGCGAGTTGGATCGTCTCGCTGAGCGCGGCCGCCCGCTCGCGGTTGAGGGGGGCGTCGAGCATCGCGAGGAGACGCGCTGTCCCCTCGCGGCACGGCGTGCACTTGCCGCACGACTCGCGCGCGTTGAAGCCCAGCAGCGTCTTGACGGCCTCGCGGACGGACGCCGTGTCGTCGAGCGCGACGACGCCACCCGTGCCCGGGTTCACCGGGCCGCGCGGCACGAGCGGCTCGTCGAAGCTCCGCGGCGCCACGACGGAGCCCGACGGGCCGCCGAGCACGACGGCCTTGAGCGGGCGCCCCGTCGAGGCGCCGCCGCCGACCCGTTCGATCAGCGTTTGCAGCGTGCAGCCGACCTCCATCTCGACGATGCCCGGGCGCGCGACATGGCCGGAGAGGCCGAAGAGCTTGGTGCCGTGGCCGCCGCCGAGGGACTTCCACCACGCGCCCCCGCGCTCGACGATCGCGGGCACCGCGCTGAGCGTCTCGACGTTGTTGATCACCGTCGGCTTCCCGAACAGTCCCGACTCGACGGGGAACGGCGGACGCGTGCGCGGCATCGCGCGCCGGCCCTCGAGCGATTCCAGGAGCGCGGTCTCCTCGCCGAGCACGAAGCCGCCGGCGCCCCGCCGGATCTCGGCGTCGAACGAGAAGCTCGAGCCCAGGATGCGCTCGCCGAGCAGGCCCCACTCGCGCGCCTGCTCGAGCGCGTCGGCGACGCGCATGGCGGAGAGGTCAGCCTCGCCGTGGATGTAGACGATGCCGTGGCTCGCGCCGGCCGCCCATGCCGCGAGGAGCATGCCCTCCAGCAGCTGGTGGGGATCGCCCTCCATCAGATGACGGTCCTTGAAGATGCCCGGCTCGCCTTCCTCGCCGTTGACGACGACGTACTTCGGGGAGCCCGTCGCTGCGCGGCAGCCCGCCCACTTGATCGCCGCCTGGAAGTAGGCGCCACCGCGCCCGGTGAGCCCGGCGGCGCGGACCTCCTCGGTCACGCGCTCGGGGCCGTCTTCGAGCGCCTTGGCCAGCGCGGCGTAGGCGCCGTGGCGAATCGCGTCCACGATGTCGCTGGCGTCGACGACGCCGCAGCGCTCGAGGAGCACGCGACGCTGCGGCGCCAGGAAGTCGTCACCGGCCGTGAGCTCGCGTTCCTCGCGCGCGGCGACCGTGTCGAGCAGCCGCGCGATGCCGTCCCCGACGATCGGTCCCGCGACGACGAGCGGCCGCCCGCGGCGTACCACCGTGACGGCGGGCTGGGCCCAGCACATCCCGTTGCAGCCGGTCACGACCACCTCTTCGGCGCGGCCGTGGACCCCGCGCTTGAGCGCCGCGTAGGTTTCCCAGGCGCCGACGGCGAGGCTGCAGGTGGAGACGCCCACGGCGAGACGCGTGCGCGGCCGTCGCGCCGCCTTCCTTCTGAGGGCCGCGAGCTGCGCCGCCGGCTTGCCCGAGCGCGCCGGAGGCGCCACGACCCGCCGGCCCGGGAGCACGTGCGGCCCGGTCGGCGCGAGCAGCGTGTCGACGTCGGCGACGGTGACGCGGCCACGCAGGCCGTAGGGGCCGTGACCAACCTCGACCACCGGCGCGACGCCGCACTCGAACGCGCAGTCCATCTCCTCGAGCGTCACGCTGCCGTCGGCCGTGGTGGCCCCGGTCCTGACGCCGAGGCGCCGCTCACACGCGGCCAGGATCTCGCGGCCGCCGCGCGTCTGGCAGGCGAGCCCCGTACAGACGCGGACGATCTTCTCGCCGGGCTCGGTCAGGCGCAGCTCGGGATAGTGGGAGGCGACGCCCCACACCTCGCTCTTCGGCACGCGCAGGTGGGCGGCCACGGCCTCGAGCGCCTCGGGCGAGAGCCAGTGCTGAAGCCCCTGGACCGCCCGGAGCGCGGGCAGGAGCCACGTCCGCTCGCGCGGAAACCCTGCGATGATCGCGTCGACGCCCGGCATAATCGTCACCAGATGGTAGCCGATCAGACGATTTTCAGGGACCTCGCCTACGTCTTCTTCGCCGCCGTCGTCGGCGGAGCCCTCGCGCGTCTCGCGCGCCAGCCGCTGATCCTCGGCTACGTCTTCGCCGGCCTGCTCGTCGGTCCCTTCACGCCGGGACCGATGGTGTCGCACGTCGAGACCTTCGAGCTCCTCGCCGAGATCGGCGTCATCCTCCTGATGTTCACGCTGGGCCTCGAGCTGTCGCTGACGGACCTGCTGCGCGTGAAGTGGATCGCGCTGGCCGGCGCCCCCGCCGGGCTCGCGGCCTTCATCGCGCTGGCGTTCGGCGTCGGCTGGGCGCTCGGCTGGCCGCCCGTCGTCTCGCTCTCGATCGGCGCGGCGCTCTGCGTGCAGTCGACGATGGTCGCCGCCCGCCTCCTGACCGACAACGGTGAGCTGGGCACGCGTCACGGCCGTGTGATCGTCGGCATCCTGCTCGTCGAAGACCTGGCGGCGGTCGTGCTCATGGTGCTGCTGCCCGAGCTGGGCAAGCTCGGGCATGACCTCGTGCCGCTGATCCTGGCGCTCGGCACAGCCGCGGCGATCCTCGTGCCGTTCATCTATCTGGCTCGCCGGGTCGTGCCGTGGGTGCTCCACCGGGTCGCGCGGACGCAGAGCGACGAGCTGTTCCTCTTCGTCGCGCTCGCGGTGGCGCTCGTCACCGCCGCGCTCACCCAGGCGTGCGGGCTGTCACTGGCGCTCGGCGCGTTTCTCGCCGGCCTCGTCATCAGCGAGTCCGACTATTGCACGGAGATGCTGGAGCGTCTGCTACCGTTCAAGGACACCTTCGTCGCGCTCTTCTTCATCACGGTGGGGTTGCTCGTGGATCCGGCGCGCATCCTCGCGAACCTGCCGCTGCTTGGCGTCATGACCGGCCTCGTGCTGGTCGGCAACCTCGTGATCTGGACGCTGATCGTGCGCCTGCTCGGCGAGTCGGCCTGGACCGCGCTCCTCGTCGCGGTCGGCCTGACCCAGATCGGCGAGTTCTCGTTCGTGCTGATTCAGGTCGCCCGGAAGGCGGGCCACGTGGACTCCGACGTCTTCTACGCCGTGCTCGCGACCTCGCTCCTGACTATTCTGGTGAACGCCTTCCTCGTGCGCGTCGCCCCGAAGTGGCTCGGCGAGCTGCGGCTCTCCCGCGCGGAAGCCATGCCGACGAGCGGTTCGCCGCCGGGCCCGGGCGTGCTCCTCTGCGGCTTCGGCCGCGTGGGCTCCGTCATCGGCGAGGCGCTCGATACCTTCCACCTGCCGTACACTGTGCTCGAGACGGATCCCGACATCGTCAAGGGGCTCCGCGCCCGCGGCGTCCCGGCGATTTTCGGCGACGCGGGACGGCGGAACGTCCTCGACGCGGCCGGCGCCGCGTCCGCGTCGGTCGTCGTGCTCGCGCTGCCGCTGGTGGAGCGGACGTTCCTCGCGATCCGCCACCTGCGCGCGCTCAACTCGCGGCTGCCGATCCTCGCGCGCGCCCACGGCGAGGAGGAGCGCGACCGGCTGCTGGACGCCGGCGCGACCGAGGTGATCCAGCCCGAGCTGGAGGCGGCGGCGACGCTCGTGCGCCACAGTCTCGAGCGCGCGGGCGTGACGCACGAGCAGGTGCTCGCCTACATGAGCCGGCTGCGCGATCTCGTGGACTACGCGCGCCCGGAGGACGGCACCGCGGGCGACGCGCTCCCGCGGATGCGCGACGTCAGCGTCGGCGCGTGCGCCATCGCGGACCGCGCGCTCAGCCAGACGCGCGTCCGGGAGCGCTTCGGCGTCAGCGTGCTCATGGTCAAGCACGCGGACGGCACCGTCATCACGCATCCGCACGCCGAGACGGTGCTGCGTCCCGGCGACCGCGTGCGCGTGTTCGGGCTGCCGGAGCAGATCGAGCGGTTCGCCGCGGCGTGCGCGGCGGCGCCCGCGCCGTGACGGGGGACGGGCGCGTGCGCTAGAATCCCGACGCGGAGGACCTCATGCGGCCTCGCGCGCTCCTGGTCGTCCTGCTCCTCGCCGCCCTGCTGCCCGCCCAGATCGCGCTGGCCGCCAAAGCCTACCGTGGCGCCCGCTTCGTGGGTCTCGCCGGCGCCGGCGTCGTGGTCATGCCCGAGGAGGTCCAGCTCTACGAGCTGACCGCGGGGAGGACGCTCGAACCGCAGGCCGAGTGGACCCAGAGCGCCCGCGTGGCAATCGACGGCGTCCTGCTCGACGAGCTGAAGGGGATGGGGATCCCGGCGGGCCGGTACCGGGGCCCGGGCGACGATCCGGCGCGGCAGCGGCTGCACCGGCAGCTCGGGCTGCTCCACGGCGTCGTGGCCCGGACGATCCAGGCGAACTATCTCGAGGAAAAGAACCGGCTGCCGAGCATGGGCGACCGCTTCGACTGGAGCCTCGGGCCCGACGCGGCGGCCCTCGCCGAGGACGGCGCGGGATTCGCGCTCTGGACCATGTTCGGCGACGCGTACTCGAGCGGCGGGCGGCAGGCGATGAACGTCATGGTCGCGATCTTCGGCGGGACGATGGTCTACGGCCGCCAGGTGGCGATGGCCTCGCTCGTGGATCTCCGCACGGGCGACGTCGTCTGGTTTGCGCGCCGCTCGGTGAGCGGCGGCGGCGCCGCCGATCTGAGAACGCCGGAGGGTGCTCGTCACGCTGTGCGTGATCTGCTGGAGGACCTGCGCCGATGATCCGCGGCCGTGTCACGCTCCTGCTTCTGCTCGCCACGCTCGCGGGCGGGTGCGCGACGCCGCCGCGCTACACGCTGATCGAGTCGAGGCCGACGAAGGTGCTCGACGCGCTGAGCCTCCAGCCCGGCATCGCGTGGACGGCCGAGCGCACCGGCAACGTGGAGCGCTGGACCGTGGACGGCGTCCAGCTCGAGTCGCTCCGCTTCTTCACCGGCATCAAGGACGACACGCCCCTGGTCGCGAGCGCGACGGACGACGCGCGACGTCCCCGGTTCCACATCGGAATGACGGATCCCGATCTCATGGAGCTGGTCGTCCGGAGCCTCTTTCCCTCCAACGCCGCGCCGGCCGAGCTCAGCGGAGCCCGTCTCGGCGGCATGCCCGGCTTTCGCTTCGAGGTGCGCTACACGGCCGGCAACGGCATGGAGCGCCGCGCGCTCGTCGCCGGCGTCGTCGTCAAGGAGCGGCTCCACGTGATCGTGTACGAGGCGGCGGCGATCCACTACTACGCGCGCTACCTGCCCGAGGTGGAGAGGCTTCTGGGGACCGTGCGCTTCGAATAGCGGGCGCTCGAGAGCCGGGCCTCAGGCCGTGCCGACGTGGAGCGCGATCGTGCCGAGGCCGAGGCGCCGGACGCGCACGTCGCCGAGTCCCACCGTCCGCATCAGGTCCGCCAGCTCGCGCGGCGTGACGAAGCGCTCGACCGACTGCGGCAGGTAGGTATAGGCGGTCCGGTCACCGGCGACGAGCGCGCCGACGAGCGGCACGACGCGCCCGAAGTAGACGGCGAAGAGCGTGTCCCAGCCACGCACGCCAGGGCGCACGATCTCGAGCGCGATGACGCGACCGCCGGGCCGCGTCACGCGGCGCATCTCGGCAAGGCCGGCCTCCAGGTCGGCGAGGTTGCGCAGGAGGAACGCCGACGTGACGCAGGCGAACGTGCGGTCGCGGAAGGGGAGCGCGAGCGCGTCGCCGGCGAGCAGGGGCACGCGCGTCTCGCCGCGCGCGGCGAGCTTGCGCCGGCCCTCGTGGAGCATGCCGAGAGAGAAATCGGCGCCGACGACCAGCCGGCGCGCGTCGGCTCCGCGGACGGCGAGCGCCAGATCGCAGGTGCCCGTCGCGAGGTCGAGCACGGGCCCTTCGCGCGCGCGCGCCGCTTCCGCCGCCGCGATCCGGCGCCAGGCGTGGTGGCGGCCGCCCGTCATGAGCGTGTTCATCACGTCGTAGCGGGCGGCGATGCGCGTGAACATCGCGCTCACCTGCTCCGCTTTCGCGGTGATCACTTCCAGAGGCCGACGAGGACGGACGCCAGCACGAGGACCGCGATATAGCCGTTGACGTTGAAGAACGCCACGTCGAGGCGCGAGAGATCGTCGGGCGCGACGAGCGAGTGCTCGTAGACCAGGAGTACCACGACCGCGAGCCAGCCGATCCAGTAGAAGGGGCCGAGCGCCATCATCCAGCCGAGCAGCGCGAGCGAGAGCGCCGTCAGCAGGTGGCAGGCGCGCGCGGTCCGCAGCGCGGCCGTGACGCCGAAGCGCGCCGGCATCGAGTGCACGCCGTTGGCGCGGTCGAACTCCACGTCCTGGCAGGCGTAGATCAGGTCGAATCCGGCGATCCACACGGTGAGCGCGAGCCAGAGCACGAGCGCCGGCGCGCCCAGCTCGCCGCGCACCGCGATCCAGCTGCCCGCCGCCGCGATGCCGTCGGTGAAGCCGAGGATCCAGTGCGTCGTCCACGTGAAGCGCTTGGTGTAGGAGTAGCCGACGAGGAAGGCGAGGGCGAGCGGCGCGAGGGTCAGGCACAGCGGATTGAGCATCCACGCGGCGAGGCACATGAGCGTGGCGCCGCCCGCGGCGAACACCTTCAGCTCGCCCGCGCCCAGCAATCCGCGCGGCAGGTGGCGGGCCGCCGTGCGCGGGTTGCGCGCGTCCATCCGGCGGTCGACGACGCGGTTCGTCGCCATCGCGCAGGTGCGGGCGCCGACCATCGCCGCGGTGACCCAGACCACCGTGCGCCAGCCGGGCCAGCCGCGCGCGGCGAGGATCATGGCGATGTAGGCGAAGGGGAGGGCGAAGACGGTGTGCTCGAACTTGATGGCGTCGAGCAGGAAGCGGATCTTCAGAAGCCGTACTCCACCCAGCGCCGCGTGACCCGCTCGCGCATCGCGTCGGTCATCCGGATCTCGTCCGGCCAGGGCTGGACGATGTCGTCGAGCGGGCTCTTCTCCGTCGCGTCGATGCCGAGCTTGCCGCCGTAGCGGTGGCGCAGCGCCGCGTGGTCGAGGTCGTCCATCGGGCCCTCGATCACGACGAGGTCGCGCGCGGGGTCCACGTTGCCCGTCGCGCGCCAGGCGACCTCGGACAGGTCGTGCACGTTCACGTGCTCGCTCACGACGAGGATGTTCTTGGCGAGCATCATGAGCCCCATGCCCCAGAGCGCCGACATCACCTTGCGCGCGTGACCGGGATAGCGCTTCCGGATCGCGACGATGACGAGGTTGTGGAAGACGCCCTCCGCCGGCATGTTGAGGTCGACCACCTCGGGCAGCATCAGGCGGATCAAGGGCATGAACAGCCGCTCCGTCGCCTTGCCGAGCCAGTAGTCCTCTTGCGGGGGCCGGCCGACGATCGTCGTCGGATAGATCGCCCGCGCGCGCCGCGTGACCGCGGTGAGGTGGAAGACGGGATAGTCGCGCGCGAGCGAGTAGTAGCCGGTGTGATCGCCGAACGGACCCTCGCGCCTCCGCTCGCCGGGGTCGACGTGACCCTCCAGCACGATCTCGGCCTGGGCGGGCACGTCGACGTCCACGGTGCGAGCGCGCACCATCTCCACGCCCTCGCCGCGAAGCCACCCCGCGAAGAGGACTTCGTCGATGCCCGGCGGCAGCGGCGCCGAGGCCGCGTAGATCATCGCGGGATCGCCGCCGAGAGCGATCGCCACCTCCATGCGCGCGCCCCCGCCCCGGCGCTCGGCGGCCGTCCGCTCGTGCTCGGCGCCGCCCTTGTGCGTCTGCCAGTGCATGCCGAGCGTGCGCTCGTCGTAGACTTGCAGCCGGTACATCCCGACATTGCGCGCACCCGTCACCGGATCGCGCGTGAAGACCGCCGGCAGCGTGATGTAGCGCCCCGCGTCGCCCGGCCAACACGTGAGGATCGGCAGCTCCGCCACCGACGGCGCGCGCGTCTCGACGATCTCCTGGCACGGCGCCGCGTCCACCCGTCGGGGCGCGGCCCGCGCGACGTCGAGCAGCGTGCCGAGCCGCTTGACCTTCTCCAGCCAGCCGCCCGGCATCCGCGGATCGAGCAGCTTCGCGACGCGCTCGCCCAGCTCGTCCAGCCGCTCGACGCCGAGCGCCCGCGCCATTCGCTCGTGCGAGCCGAAGGCATTGATGAGCACCGGCATCTCGAAGCCGTCGACGCGCTCGAAGAGCAGGGCCCGGTTGCGCTCGCGCGCGCCCTTGGAGACGCGGTCGGTGATCTCGCTGATCTCGAGGTCGCGCGAGACCGGCGCCGACACGCGCTGGAGGTGGCCGCGCCGCTCGAGATCGTCGACGAAGGCGCGCAGGTCGCGGTACGCCACGGCGCCTCTACTCGTGGTAGAAGGTCGCGACGAGCCAGCCGGCGAGGATGGGGAAGGCGAGCGACGGAATCACGCGCACGACGACGAACTTCCAGCCCATCAGCGGTGCCTCCCACGCGATGATCCGCTGCATGCCGAAGAGGGACCACGACGTCATGTAGGCGACGAGCGGCGGCAGCGCCGCGCCCGAGTGTGCGAGCACGACCATGAAGGGCACCGAGACCATCGGTCCGCCCGGCGTGAAGATGCCCGCGAGCGTGGCGAAGAGGATGGCGCGCATCCCCGCCCCGCGGCCGAGGTAGCGCTGCACGACCTCGGCGGGCACGAGCACCTGCATGAGCCCGGCGAGGATCAGCGCGGGAATCAGCCGGGGCAGAATGAAGCCGAGCATCTTGACGCCGGTCTTGGCGCCGAGCCACGGCAAGCCCGGATCCCGGAAATACGCGACGATGGCGAGAGCGAGCGCGAGCGCGGCCAGAACGAACGTGGAGGGATCGACGCGCATGACCGGCGTCCATTATACTCGTCGAACCCCCGTGGACCCCCTGGCGGCGAGCCTGATCGAGAGCGCTGACGCGGCGGTGATGGTCACCGACGACCGCCTCGCCGTCGTCGCGTGGAACGGGGCGATGGAGCGGCTCACCGCGACGCCGCGCCGGAACGCGCTCGGCCGGCCCGCCGTGGAGGCGCTGAAGTTCCTCGGCGGCGCCGACGTCGCCGCGCACCTCGCGCGGGCGCTCCGGGGCGAATCCTCGGCCACCGGCGAGGCCCTCTACGAGATTCCGGATTCGCGCGCCCGCGGCTGGATCTCCGCCCGCTACGCGCCGTGGCGGGACGCCGCCGGCGCCGTCATCGGCGTCATCGGCACGCACGTGGAGGTCACCGCGCGCCGTCGTCAGGCCGATCGGCTGCGCGAGCTGGCGGAGGTCGAGCAGCTCGTCGGCGAGTCGCTCGTGCTCGACGACGTGCTCCGGCGCATCACGGACGCCGGCGCTCGGCTCCTCGGCGCGCCGGTTGTCCAGCTGTGGACCGCGGAGCCCGCGGCGCGCGTGATGCGGCTGCAGGCCTCCACCGTCGAGCCGGGGGCCGCCCAGGTGCGCATGCCCCACGAGATCTCCTACGGCGAGGGGATCGCCGGGCGCGTCGCGGCCACGAAGACGGCCATCTACGTCGACGACGTCGCGCGGGACGGGCGCGCGCTCTCCTCCGAGTGGGCGCGCGAGACCGGCATCCAGCGGATGCTCTCCGTGCCGATCCTCTCGGCCGACGAATTGCTCGGCGTCCTCGTCGTGCGCGCCCGCGACGCCTCGCTCGCCCTCGAGGACAACCGCTCGCTCGTGACCTCGCTCGCTGCGCGCGCGGCCGTTGCCATCCAGAACGCGCGCACGTACACCGTGGCGCTGCGCCGTGCCGGGCGCCTGCGCGATCTGGTCGCGATCAGCCAGTCCATCTCGTCGTCGCTCGACGTCAAGGACGTCATGCAGCGGATCACGCGCGCCGCCGCGGGCCTGCGCCCCGGCGCGCTCTCGACGCTGCACCTGCTCGACGCCGAGCGCGGCGTGCTGCGCGCGGCCGCGCTCACGGGCGCCGAGTGGGAGGGGCTGCCGGCCGAGCGGCCCTCGCGCACGGGGCTGCCGGGGCTCGTCGTCGAGGCCCACGCGCCCGTGCTCGTCACTGAGCCCAGCGAGCACCCGCACGTGATGTCGCGCGACTGGTGGGGCCGGCGCCCCAACGCGACCTACTACGGCGTGCCGATCGACATCGGCGAGACGTTCGTGGGCGTGCTGGACTTCGTCGCGCCCGACGGCGTGCCCGACCGCGAGGAGCAGGAGGCGCTGCGCCTCCTCGCCGCGCAGGCGGGCGTCGCCATCCGCAACGCGCGCCTCTACCAGGAGGCCGAACAGCGGCGCGAGGCGGCGGAGGCCCTGGCGCGACTCGGGCGCGAGCTGACCGGCACGCTGGATGTCGAGCGCATGGCCGAGCACGTCACGCGCGCCGTCTGCGAGCTGCTGAGCGTGCGCGGCTGCGTCATCTTCCGCCACCAGCCGGAGGACGGCACTCTCCACGCCGTCGCCGCCTCCGGCCCCGAGGCCGGCATGGCGCGCGGCCTTGTGCTCCAGCCCGGGGAAGGGGTCGCCGGTCGTGCCGTGGCCGAGCGCAAGATCGTCACCACGCCCGACCTCCTCGGCGAGTCGACCCTCGAGTTCTCACCGGCCGTCCGCCGGCGCATGGCGGGCCACGGCTACCGCGCCGCGGTCGGCGTGCCGCTCCTGGCCCGCGACCGCGTCGTCGGCGCGCTCTCGCTCGGCGACCGCGCCGGGCGCGACTTCACCCATGAGGAGCTGCAGGCGCTCCAGGCCTTCGCCGACCAGGCCGCGCTCGCGCTCGAGAGCGCGCGCCTCTACGAGAGCGCCCGCGAGAGCCTCGAGCGCCTCCGCGAGACGCAGGCGCAGCTCGTGCAGGCGGCGAAGATGTCGGCGCTCGGCCAGCTGGTCTCCGGCGTCGCCCACGAGCTGAACAATCCGCTCTCGGTCATCATCGGCTACGGCCAGCTCTTGCTGGCGCGCGAGATCCCGGAGGCCCTCCGGCGGCCCGTCGAGCTGATGGTCGCCCAGGGCGACCGCATGGCGAAGATTGTCCGCAACCTGCTCTACTT
>JBOHQB010000478.1:0-7171 GCA_050731995.1 Candidatus Rokuibacteriota bacterium | reverse complement strand
TCTTCGGGTCCTCGCAGCTCAGCCAGTTCATGGACCAGACGAATCCGCTGGCCGAGCTGACCCACAAGCGCCGCCTCTCCGCGCTCGGCCCCCGCGGCCTCAGCCGCGAGCGCGCCGGGTTCGAGGTGCGCGACGTGCACCCGACGCACTACGGGCGCATCTGCCCGATCGAGACGCCGGAAGGCCCGAACATCGGCCTCATCTCGTCGCTCTCCACGTACGCGCGGACCAACGAGTTCGGCTTCATCGAGACGCCGTACCGCCGGGTCGGGGACGGGCGCGTGACCGACGAGATCGTGTTCCTCTCGGCGCTCGAGGAGGAGCAGTTCGTCATCGCCCAAGCGAACGCCGAGATCGATCGGTACGGCAAGTTCGTGCAGGAACGGGTCTCGGCGCGCAAGAGCGGCGAGTTCCGGATGGTGCCGCCGGTCGAGCTCCACTACATGGACGTCTCGCCCAAGCAGCTCGTCTCGGTCGCCGCCGCGCTGATTCCGTTCCTCGAGAACGACGACGCGAACCGGGCGCTGATGGGCTCGAACATGCAGCGCCAGGCGGTCCCGCTGCTGCAGCCCGAGGCGCCGCTCGTCGGCACGGGCATGGAGCACGTCGTCGCCCGCGATTCGGGGGCGGTCGTGGGCGCGAAGCGGTCGGGCGTCGTCGAGTACGTCTCGGCGGACCGGATCGTCGTGCGCGCCGAGAGCCGGTCGAAGAAGACCGACCCGGTGCAGGACCTGCCGCTCGACATCTACAACCTGACGAAGTACCGGCGGTCGAACCAGAACACGTGCATCAACCAGAAGCCGATCGTCCGCAAGGGTCAGCGGGTCGCGGTGGGCGACGTCGTCGCCGACGGCCCGGGTACCGACCAGGGCGAGCTGGCCCTCGGGCGGAACGTGCTCGTCGCGTTCATGCCGTGGGGCGGCTACAACTTCGAGGACGCGATCCTCGTGTCGGAGCGTCTGGTCAAGGACGACCGCTTCACCTCGATCCACATCGAGGAGTTTGAGATCCAGGCCCGCGACACCAAGCTCGGCAAGGAAGAGGTCACGCGGGACATTCCGAACGTCTCCGAGGAGGCCCTCAAGGACCTCGACGAGTCCGGCATCGTCCGGATCGGCGCCAAGGTGAAGCCGGGCGACATCCTGGTCGGCAAGATCACCCCGAAGGGCGAGACGCAGCTGACCCCCGAGGAAAAGCTGCTGCGCGCGATCTTCGGCGAGAAAGCGGGGGACGTGCGCGATACCTCGCTGACCGTGCCGCCGGGCATCGAGGGCACCGTCGTGGACGTGAAGGTCTTCTCCCGGCGCGGCGTCGACAAGGACGAGCGCGCGAAGTCGATCGAGGAGGAGGAGGTCGCGCGCCTCGAGAAGGACTATCAGGACGAGATCGCGATGGTCGAGATGGAGCGGGACCAGAAGCTCAAGAACCTGCTCGTGGGCAAGACCTCGCTCCTGGACCTCTTCGATCCGACGAACAAGAACCGTCGCGTGACGAAGAAGGGCGACCGGATCGAGCGCCCGGACATCGACGACTTCTCCTGGAACGAGCTGAAGAAGATCCGCGTCAAGGAGGACGAGAGCCTCGCGCAGATGGTGAAGAAGATCGAGGAGCTCGCGGAAGAGCAGATCTCGATCTACGACACGATGCTGGAGGATCGCATCGGCCGGCTCCGTCGGGGCGACGACCTGCCGCCCGGCGTCATCAAGATGGTGAAGGTCTACGTCGCCGTGAAGCGCAAGCTCTCGGTCGGCGACAAGATGGCCGGGCGCCACGGCAACAAGGGCGTGGTGTCCAAGATCCTGCCCCAGGAGGACATGCCCTTCCTGCCCGACGGGTCGCCCGTCGAGATCGTGCTGAACCCGCTGGGCGTACCGTCCCGCATGAATGTCGGCCAGATCCTCGAGACCCACCTGGGCTGGGCCGCCCGCGCGCTCGGTCTCTGGGTCGCGAGCCCGGTCTTCGACGGCGCGACGGAGCAGGAGATCAAGGAGCACCTCAAGGCAGCCGGGCTGCCGCAGTCGGGCAAGACGGTGCTCCACGACGGCCGCACCGGCAAGCCGTTCCATCAGGAGGTGACGGTCGGCCAGATCTACATCCTCAAGCTGGCGCACCTCGTGGACGACAAGATGCACGCCCGGTCGATCGGGCCCTACTCGCTCGTCACCCAGCAGCCGCTGGGCGGCAAGGCGCAGTTCGGCGGTCAGCGGTTCGGCGAGATGGAGGTGTGGGCGCTGGAAGCGTACGGTGCGGCGTACACGCTGCAGGAGATGCTCACCGTCAAGTCGGACGACGTCGAGGGGCGCAACCGAATCTACGAGGCCATCGTGAAGGGCGAGAACTTCCTCGAGCCCGGCACGCCGGAGTCCTTCAACGTGCTGGTGAAGGAGCTGCAGAGCCTGGCGCTGGACGTCGAGCTGATCACGAAGGACGGCAAGAAGGCTTCTTGAGAGGAGAGACTGAATGCTGACGGATCGGCCTTTCGGCAGCCTGATCAGAGAGGAGAAGCCCGCGAAGGACCTGTGGGGCATCCTCGATCGGCATGCGAAGCCCATCACGTTCGACGCGATCCGCATCAAGCTCGCCTCGCCGGACAAGATCCGGGGCTGGTCGCACGGTGAGGTGAAGAAGCCGGAGACCATCAACTACCGGACGTTCAAGCCCGAACGCGACGGTCTGTTCTGCGCGCGTATCTTCGGCCCGACCAAGGACTACGAGTGCTCCTGCGGCAAGTACAAGCGCATGAAGTTCGCGGGCGTCGTCTGCGACAAGTGCGGTGTCGAGGTCACGCGCGCGCGAGTGCGCCGCGAGCGGATGGGCCACATCGAGCTTGCCTCGCCGGTGAGCCACGTCTGGTTCTTCAAGGGGCTGCCGAGCCGCATCGGCCAGCTCCTCGACATGTCACTGCGCGAGCTGGAGAAGATCCTCTACTTCGAGGAGCACGTCGCCCTCGAGTCGCGGATCAACGGGGTCAAGAAGAAGGACCTCGTCGCCGTCGACAAGGCGCGCAAGCTCCTCGAGGAGCACGGCCCGGACGCGCTGAAGGTCGGCATGGGCGCCGAGGCGATTCGCGAGCTGCTGCGCGACATGGACCTGGACGCGCTGGCGCGGGACCTCCGGGCGCAGATGCTCGGCGAGACGTCGGTCCAGAAGCGCAAGAAGATCGTCAAGCGGCTGAAAGTCATCGAGGCCTTCCTCAAGTCCGGCAACCAGCCGGAGTGGATGATCCTCGAGGTCATCCCCGTCATTCCGCCGGAGCTGCGTCCGCTCGTGCCGCTCGACGGCGGGCGCTTCGCGACGTCCGATCTGAACGATCTGTATCGCCGGGTGATCAACCGGAACAATCGTCTCAAGCGTCTGATGGATCTGAAGGCGCCGGAGATCATCATCCGCAACGAGAAGCGGATGCTCCAGGAAGCGGTGGACGCGCTCTTCGACAACGGCCGGCGCGGCCGCGTCATCACCGGCCCGAACAACCGGCCGCTGAAGTCGCTGTCCGACACGCTGAAGGGCAAGCAGGGCCGCTTCCGCCAGAACCTCCTCGGCAAGCGGGTCGACTATTCGGGGCGGTCCGTCATCGTCGTCGGTCCCTATCTGAAGCTGCACCAGTGCGGGCTCCCGAAGAAGATGGCGCTGGAGCTGTTCAAGCCTTTCATCCTGCGAAAGCTCGAGGAGCGCGGCATCGCGTCGTCCATCAAGGCGGCGAAGAAGTACGTGGAGAAGGAGCGGCCCGAGGTCTGGGACATCCTGGAGGAGGTCATCAAGGAGCATCCCGTCCTGCTCAATCGGGCTCCGACCCTCCATCGGCTCGGCATCCAGGCCTTCGAGCCCATCCTGGTCGAGGGCAAGGCCATCGAGATCCACCCGCTGGTCTGCACCGCGTTCAACGCCGACTTCGACGGCGACCAGATGGCGGTCCACGTGCCGCTCTCGATGGAAGCGCAGCTCGAGGCGCAGGTGCTCATGCTGGCGTCGAACAATATCCTGTCGCCGGCGAACGGGGCGCCGCTGGCCGTGCCGACGCAGGACATGGTCCTGGGCATCTACTACCTGACCAAGGAGCGGCTGGCGACGGATGCGCAGCCGGTCCGGGGCGAGGGGCGGCTCTTCTCCGACGCCGAGGAGGTCCGGGTCGCGTACGACAACGAGAACGTCGACCTCCAGGCGCGGGTCCGCCTGCGCTGGAAGGAGGAGGTACTCGAGACGACGGTGGGGCGTGTGCTCTTCAACGAGGTGGTGCCCGAGCCGCTGCGCTTCGTGAACCAGGAGCTGAAGAAGAAGGAGGTCACCCAGCTCGTCGGCCGCTGCTACAACCAGCTCGGAAACGAGGAGACGGTGAAGTTCCTGGACGAGCTCAAGGATCTCGGCTTCCGGTACGCGACGCTGTCGGGCCTGTCGATCGGGATCGACGACATGCACATTCCGTCGCTCAAGGAGCGCCACATCGACGACGCCCGCCACCAGGTGCAGGAGGTCGAGCAGCAGTATCAGGACGGCGTCATCACCAACGGTGAGCGCTACAACAAGGTGGTCGACATCTGGGCGCACATCACGGAGGAGATCGCCGGCGAGATGTTCAAGGAGCTGGAGCAGGGGGCCGCGGGCGGCGAGTTCAATCCGATCTACATGATGGCCGACTCGGGCGCGCGCGGCTCGCGTCAGCAGATCCGGCAGCTCGCGGGCATGCGCGGCCTCATGGCCAAGCCCTCGGGCGAGATCATCGAGACGCCCATCACCTCGAACTTCAGGGAAGGGCTCACCGTGCTCGAGTACTTCACGTCGACGCACGGTGCGCGCAAGGGGCTGGCGGATACGGCCCTGAAGACCGCGGATTCGGGATATCTCACCCGACGGCTGGTTGATGTCTCTCAGGATGTGATCGTAAGTGAATATGACTGTGGAACGGTCAAATATATCGATGCGACTCCGCTGGTCGAAGGCGGCGATATTATTCAGTCGCTCAAGGACCGGATCCTGGGCCGCGTCGCGGCCGAGGACGTCCGCGACCCGCTGTCGACCGAGATGATCGTTCAGGCAAGCGCCGAGATCATTGAGGAGCTCGCGCAGAAGATCGAGGACTCGGGCCTCGAGCGCGTGCGGATCCGCTCGGTGCTCACGTGCGAGACGAAGCGCGGCATCTGCGTGCTCTGCTACGGGCGCAACCTCGCCGCCGGCCGGCTGGCCGAGCTCGGCGAGGCCGTCGGCATCATCGCCGCCCAGTCCATCGGGGAGCCCGGGACGCAGCTCACCATGCGTACGTTCCACATCGGCGGCACGGCGAGCCGCGTCGTGGAAGCCTCCAAGCACGAGGCCAAGAGCGGCGGCACCGTGAAGTATCACAATCTCCGGACCGTCACGAACCGCGACGGGGACCTCGTGGCGACCAACCGCAACGGTGAGATCGCCATCGCCGACGAGCGCGGCCGTGAGCGCGAGCGCTACCCGGTCGTGTACGGCGCGAAGATCAAGGTCAAGGCGGAGGACCGGGCGCGGGTGCGCGCCGTGCTGGTCGAGTGGGATCCGTTCACGAACCCGATCCTCACGGAGTTCACGGGCAGGGTGCAGTACCAGGACATCATCGACGACGTGACCGTGCGAGAGGAGTTCGACGAGGTCACCGGCCTGGCCCGCAAGGTGGTCATCGAGGATCCGGAGGGGAGGCTGCAGCCCGGCATCATCATCGTCGGCGCGCATCTCGAGCAGGGGACACCGGCCAGCGACCGGCATCGTTACCCGCTGCCCGTCGGCGCCAACCTCGCCGTGGCGGAGGGCGCGGACGTGTTCGCGGCCGACATCATCGCCAAGATCCCGCGCGAGACGACCAAGACCAAGGACATCACGGGCGGTCTGCCGCGCGTGGCCGAGCTCTTCGAGGCGCGCAAGCCCAAGGAGCAGGCGGTCATCACCGAGATCGACGGCCGCGTGGAGATGGGCGGCTTCGTCAAGGGCATGCGGAAGATCGTGATCCGCGCGGACAACGCGGAGTTCAAGGAGTACCTGATCCCGCGCGGCAAGCACATCAGCGTCCACGAGGGCGACCGGGTGCGCGCGGGCGAGGCGCTGATGGACGGCTCGCCGAACCCGCACGACTACCTCGCGGTCCTCGGCGACCGGGAGCTGCAGCGGTATCTCGTCAACGAAGTCCAGGAGGTGTACCGCCTCCAGGGCGTGACGATCAACGACAAGCACATCGAGATCATCGTGCGCCAGATGCTGCGGCGCGTCCGGATCGAGGAGGTCGGCGACACCGATTTCGTCGTCGGCGAGCTCATCGACAAGTTCGCCTTCCAGGCGGAGAACGACCGGATCGTCGCGCAGGGCAAGCGCCCGGCGACGGCGATGCCGGTGCTGCTCGGCATCACGAAGGCGTCCCTATCCACCGACAGCTTCATCTCGGCGGCGTCGTTCCAGGAGACGACCCGCGTGCTCACCGAGGCCGCGATCTCGGGCAAGACCGATGAGCTGCGCGGCCTGAAGGAGAACGTGATCGTCGGCCGGCTCATCCCGGCCGGCACGGGCCTCGGCAACTACACGCGCGTGGAGGTTCTCACGCCGGCGGGCGAGGCGGTGAAACCGCTCGACAGCGTGTTCAACTTCACCGAGCCGCCGCCGCCCGCGGAGACGGGCGAGTCCGAGGGCTCGATCGCCGCCGCGGGATGATGGCAGTGCGAGCCGAGACGGTGGCTTCGGCGAGGCGAGCCTGGGATGAGGCAGTGCGAGCCGAGACGGTGGCTTCGGCGAGGCGAGCCTGTCATCGTCATGATGTCTAAGTGATTGACAGAGTGAGGGGTTTTAGGTATAAAGTGAGGGTTTTGTCGTTGTTTCGGGCACGGGAGACCAATGCCGACGATTAATCAGCTCGTTCGGAAGGGTCGCGAGGCGGTGCCGAAGAAGTCGAAAACGCCCGCGATGCAGGGGTGTCCGCAGAAGCGGGGCGTCTGCATCCGCGTGTACACGACCACGCCCAAGAAGCCGAACTCCGCGCTCCGCAAGGTGGCGCGCGTGAGGCTCACCAACGGGGTCGAGGTGACGTGCTACATCCCCGGGGAAGGACACAACCTGCAGGAACACTCGATCGTGCTGATCCGCGGCGGACGCGTGAAGGATCTGCCAGGTGTGCGCGACCACATCGTGCGTGGCACCCTGGACGCCAGCGGAGTGAGCGGACGCAAGC
>JBOHQB010000477.1:0-2750 GCA_050731995.1 Candidatus Rokuibacteriota bacterium | reverse complement strand
GCGCTGCTGGCACCGCTCGCCACGCCGGCGACGCTGGCGCTCGTCGACGAGCACGAGCCCGCGCACAAGCCGCCCGGCGCGCCCCGGCTGCACTCGCGCGACATCGTGCTGGCGCGGGGCGCGCGCGAGCGCGGCGCGGTCGTGCTCACCTCGGCGACGCCGTCCGTCGAAACGTGGTGGCGCGCGGACAATGGCCATGAGGATCGCGATGCTCACTCGGGTCGGGTGGGTCGCGTCGCGCGGGACATCGCGGCGCCCGGCCCCTGGCCCTCGGTCACGCTCGCCGACACCCGTGGAATCCTGCGCCGCGAGCCGCTGACGCCCGCGCTCGCGCGCGCCGTTCGGGAGGCGCTAGCGAGAGGCCGCCGTGTCCTGCTCGTCGTCGGCCGCCTGACCTCCGCGCTCGCGTGCGACGAGTGCGGCGAGATCTTCCGCTGCCCCGAGTGCGCGCTCGCGCTCGCGTGGTCGCGCGCCGGACGTCGCCTGGACTGCCGCCTGTGCGGGCGCTCGCTGCCGCCGCCGGAGACGTGCCCGACCTGCCGCGGCCGGCGCCTCTCGCCGTTCGGCTGGGGCGCCGAGCGCGTCGAGCACGCCGTCCGGCGACGGTTCCCCCGGGCGCGGATCGCGCGCTGGGAGGGGGACGGCGCCCGCCGCCGGACCCGGAGGACCCCACCCGCGAGCGCCGACGCGGACATCGTGATCGGCACCCGCGCCGCGCTCCGGCTCTTCGGCCCGGGCGCGCTCGGGTGCGCGGGCTTCGTCACGCCGGACCAGCTGCTGAGGCTGCCCGACTTCCGCGCGGGCGAGCGCCTCCTCGAGGTCCTCTGGGCGGCGGCCGAGCGCATCGGCGCGAACGGCACGCTCGTGATCCAGTCGCAGAACACCGGGCACTACGCCTTCGACGCCGTCGCGCGTCAGGACCTGTCGGCCTTCTACCGGCGCGAGATTCCGCTCCGCGCCGAGCTCGGTTACCCGCCGTTCCGGCGGCTGGCGCTGCTCACGGTCGACGCGGCGCACGCGGGAGGCGCCGGGGCGCGCGCGCTGGCCGACGAGGTCGGCGCGGCGCTGCGGGCGTCGCCCGCGCTCACCGTCTATCCGGCCCTGACCGATCGCCGCGGGCGGCGGGCCCGGCTCGTCGTGAAGGGCGGCGAAGACCTGCCGCGCGTTCTCGGCGCCGCCCTCGAGGAGTTCCGGGCGCCCCGGCCGCGGGGTATCATAGAAGTCGAGGTCGATCCCGTCGAATGGCCGTCCTGAGCGTACGTCGTTACGGCGATCCGGTGCTCCGCCGGCGGGCCAAGCTCGTCGAGGCGGTGACGCCCGAATTGCGCCGGCTCATCGACGACATGGCCGAGACGATGCGCGCGGAGTCCGGCATCGGGCTCGCCGCGCCGCAGGTCGGCGTCTCCGTGCGCCTCATGGTCGTCGCCGAGGGCGAGGCGCGGCGGCAGGCGCGCGCGCTGGTGAACCCTGTGATCGTCGACCACGGCGGCGCCGTGACAGCTGAGGAGGGCTGCCTCTCGCTCCCCGGCATCTTCGCGCCGGTCACGCGCGCGGCGTGGGTGCGGCTCGAGGCGCGGGATACCGACGGGGAACCGGTCGAGCTCACCGCGCGCGGACTCAAGGCGCGCGTCCTCCAGCACGAGCTGGACCACCTCGACGGCGTGCTCTTCATCGACCACCTCGAGCCGGTCACCCGCGAGCAGATCAAGCGAGCGATCAAGAAGGACGGCTTCCCCGAGGATGCCGGGCACCACGCCGCCGCGCTCTGACCGTCTGAGAGTCCTCTTCTACGGCACGCCCGCCTGGGCACTTCCGACGCTGGAGGCGCTCCGCCGCCGTCACGAGATCGTGGCCGTCGTGACCCAGCCCGACCGGCCCGCGCATCGCGGCCGGCGGATCCAGGAGTCGGCCGTGAAGCAGTTGGCGCGCGGGGCGGGGCTTCCGATCGTCCAGCCCGAACGGCTGCGCGACCCCGAGTGGCCGGCGCGGCTGGCCGCGCTCGCCACCGACGTCGCCGTCGTGGTCGCGTTCGGTCAGATCCTGCCGGCGGCCGTCCTGGGGGCTCCCCGGCGCGGCTCGATCAACGTCCACGCCTCGCTTCTGCCGAAGCACCGCGGCGCCGCACCGATCCAGTGGGCGCTGATCCGCGGCGAGACGGAGACCGGGATCACCACGTTCCAGATGGATCCCGGCATGGACACGGGACCGATCCTCCTGACGGCGCGCACCGGAATCGACCCCGACGAGACCGCGGGCGAGCTGTCGGAGAGGCTGGCCACGCTCGGCGCCGAGGTGCTCGTCGAGACACTCGGGCGCCTCGACACGCTCACGCCCATGCCGCAGCGGAACGAGGACGCGACGCTCGCCCCGCGCCTCCGCAAGACCGACGGCGCGATCGACTGGCGACGACCGGCGCGCGAGCTCGTGAACCTGGTGCGCGGATGCAATCCGTGGCCCGGCGCCGCGACGCGCACGCCGTCGGGCGCGCTCACGGTCTGGCGCGCGCGCGCGCTGGCGGCAGCACCCGCGGCGCCCGGCGCGCTCGTCGCGCGCGACGCGACGCTGGCGATCGCGACGGGTGACGGCTGCCTAGTACCGCTGGAGGTCCAGCCCGAGAACCGGCGCGCCATGGGCTGGGACGAGTACCTGCGCGGCGCCCGGCTCGCCCCCGGCACGGCGTTCGCGTCGCCATGACGCCGACGAGCGGACGGAGGGCGCGGGGGTCGACGGACAAGTGGGGTATCGTAGGC
>JBOHQB010000476.1:0-3717 GCA_050731995.1 Candidatus Rokuibacteriota bacterium | reverse complement strand
TGGCGGCGATCGCCGAGATCGTGCACGAGGCCGATCTGAACGACGGCAAGTTCACGCGAACGGAGGCGGTCGGCGTCGACCTCGCCATCCGCGCGCTCGCCGAGGCCATCGGCGACGACGACGAGCTCCTGGATCGCGGCATGGCGCTCATGGAAGGCGTCTACGCGCTCCTGAAGCGCCGGAGCTGAGCACTGGACGAAGGGTATGACGGCGCCGCGACGGACGCGGCGCGCGTCACGAAGGAGGAGACACGATCATGAAATGGGTGACTCGAGAGAGGGCGCGCGTCGATCGCATCGCGTGTCCGTGGCTGATCAGCCGGTTCATCGACCGGGAAGCGACGTTCTTGTTCGTGCCCAGCGCGCAGGTGATGAGCGTCGCCGAGCGCGAGGGCGCCATCCCGTATGACGTGCCCAATGTCGAGCTCGGCCACCACGGCGAGCGCTGCTCGTTCGACGCGTTCCTCGACAAATACAAGCTCACCGACACCGCGCTGCAGGCGCTGGCGCGCATCGTCCGCGGCGCGGACACGGACGCGCGTCAGCTGACACCGGAGTCCCCGGGCCTCTATGCGGTGGCCACGGGGTTCCAGGCGATCGCCAAGGACGACCACGACAACATGGCCCGGCAGTTTCCGGCGTACGACGCGCTGTACGCCTACTGCCGTGCCACCGCGAAGTGACGCGGGGCGGCGGAGTGGCGCTCCGGCACGCCGGCTACATCGACCTGCCCCCACACGCCAGGCCCGGTGGCTTCGACCACGCGGCCATTCACCGACGGACGGGGCGCCTCTACGTCGCCCACACGGCCAATGACGCCATCGACGTGATCGATTGCGCGGCGGGTCGCCACGTGGCGTCGGTGCGGGACCTCCAGGGCGTGGCGGGCGCGCTCGTGTCCGACGAGGACGACCTCGTGTTCGCGTCGAACCGTGGCGAGAACACCGTCGGCGTCTTCTCACCGTCCGACGAGACGCGAGTGGCGAAGGTGTCCGTCGGCGTGCGACCCAACGGGCTCGCCTACGACTCCGGCCGGCGTCGGCTGCTCGCCGCGAACGTCGGAAACCCTGACGTCCGAGGCTCCTTCACGGTGTCCGTCGTGGACGTCGAGGCGAAGACGCGCATCGCCGACGTTCCCGTCAGCGGGCGGACCCGCTGGACCGTCTTCGATCCGGAGGCCGGCATGTTCCACGTCAACATCGCCGACCCGCCACAGATCGTCGTCGTCGAGGCGGGTGAGCGGATCGGGATCAAACGCATCGTCGCGGTCCCGAGCGCGGGACCGCACGGGCTGGACCTCGATGTCGCGACGCGACGGCTCTTCTGCGCGTGCGACGGAATGCGGCTCGTCACGGTCCATGCCGATTCGGGTGACATCCTGAGTCAGGTCGAGATCGGAGGCGTGCCGGACGTCATCTTCTTCAATGCGGCACTCGGGCGGCTCTACGTCGCCATCGGCGATCCAGGGGTCATCGAGGTCTTCGATACCGACACGCTGCGCCGTCGCGAGACGGTGCAGACCGAGAAGGGCGCCCACACGCTGGCCTTCGACGCCGCGGCGAACGCCGTCTACGCGTTCCTTCCGGCCACCCACCGCGCGGCCGTGTACGTCGATGGCGACTGAAGGGAGAACGGACATGACGAATCCTGCGCGTATCGACGTCATCGCGTCGTTCCTCAAGCTCGGCGTGACCTCCTACGGGGGCCCGGCCATCATGGGCGTCATGCAGGCCGAGCTGCAGCAGAAGCGGCAGTGGGTCTCGAAGGAGCGATTTCTCGAAGGGCTCTCGATCGTGAACATGCTGCCCGGCGCCACCGCCGCCCAGCTCGCGATCTTCCTCGGCTACGCCCGCGCGGGATGGTGGGGCGGGCTGCTCGCGGGGCTCTGCTTCGTGCTGCCGGCCTTCTTCATCATGCTCGCCCTGACGATCGGCTACGCCTCGTTCGGCGTCAGTCCCGTGGTGCAGGGCGCCCTGTATGGGCTGGGTCCGATCGTGCTCGCCGTCTTTGCCCTCGCCGTGTATCGGCTCGGACGATCGGCGGCGAGCAGCGTGTCGCAGGCGATCATCGCCGTGCTGGCGGCCGCGGCGTCGATCGCGACGCCGCTGGGCATCGCGGCGATCCTCGTCCTCGCCGGAGGCGCCGGTGTGCTCCTCTTTCATTCGCGGAGGCCGCGAGCGATCCTCGCCGTCGCGGCCGTGTCCGTCCTTGCCATGATACCCGCGGCCGTGTCGCTCACCTCCGTTCCCGTCTCGGTGATCCCCGGCGGCGTCCCGGATCGGGAGAGCCTGTTCGACATCGGGACCTACTTCTTCAAGGTCGGCGCCTTCACCGTCGGCGGCGGACTGACGATGATCGCGTTCATCCAGGAGCAGGTCGTCGAAGAGTTTCACTGGCTGACGCCCCGCGAGTTCATCGACGGGCTCGCCCTCGGTCAGTTCACGCCGGGGCCGGTGCTCATGGTCGCCGCGTACGTCGGCTACAAGGTGGGCGGGCTCAGCGGGGCCGCCGTCGCGGCCGCTGCGGCGTTTCTCCCCTCGTTCATCCTCATGCTGGCGATTCTTCCCGCGCTCGACCGCGTGCGTAACGTGGCGTGGACGCGGGCGATCATGAGGGGCATGGCGCCGGCGGTGATCGGCGTCCTCGCGGTGTCGCTGTTCCGTCTCGCGCCCTATGCCCTTCCCGATCCCTTCGCGATCGTCATTCTCGCGGCGGCGCTCATCGTCATGGCGGTCTGGCGCGTGGGGACGTTCAAGGCCATGCTCGCCGGCGCTGTCCTGGGAGTGGTGCGGAGCCGGGTGCCGCTGCCGGGCGTGTAGTACTATCTCGCCACGAGACCCTTGCCAAGGAGCGCGACCAAGGAGCGTAATCATGGACGTCCGGGGCGACCGGCTGATTTCCGGCGACAACCACATCGACCTGACCTACTGCCCGCCGGACCTCTGGTCCGCGCAGGCGCCCGGGAAGTGGAAGCTGCTGGCGCCGCGCACGGAGGAGCTGGAGAACGGCCTGCACTGGTTCGTCGAGGCCCAGGACAAGGGCATGTGGAACGGCGTCGGGCCGGGCTTTCTCCCGTACACCAAGGGCAGCTTCGGCCACATCGACGAGATGCGGGACGCGGGCTTCGAGTGGGACTATCGCCCCGGCGCCCGCCCGCGGCCGACGACGCCCGAGCTGCGGCTCGCCGATCTGGATCGAGACGGGCTCGACGCGGAGATCATCTACGGCTGCCTGATGATCAACGAGATGATCGCCGATCCCGGGCTGCGTGCCTGGTGCGACCGCGTCTACAACGACTGGGCGGCTGACTTCGCCAAGCGCTCCGACCCCAGCCGCGTCTTTCCGCTGGCGATCGTGCCCAACAACGATCCGCTCGAGGCGGCGGCCGAGGTGCGCCGGTGCGCGGCGATGGGGCTGCGCGGCGGCGATCTCGCGTTCAAGCGGATGAGCCTCCCGCTCTATCACCACGGTTGGTACCCGCTCTGGGAGGCGGCCGCCGAGTGCGGCTTCCCGATCTCGTTCCACTCCACCGGCTTCAAGGCGCTGCGCGCCCCCGACACGCCGGAGATGGAGAAGGAGTACTTCACCCAGTACCGGCTCGTGCGCTCGGCCCTCTTCCAGCTCGACACCATGGAGGTGCTGGTGTCGATGCTGGCCTCGGGCGCCTGCGAGAAGTATCCCGACTTCAACTTCGTGCTCGGCGAGTCCGGAGTGACCT
>JBOHQB010000475.1:0-8172 GCA_050731995.1 Candidatus Rokuibacteriota bacterium | reverse complement strand
GGAAGTGCGGCATGACCTCTTCGGCAAAGAGCTGCATCATCTCGCGCGTCGCCTCCGGCGGGCCGCCGTTCATGCCCGAGCAGACGACGCCGGCCTTGAGCTCGTCGGCGAAGACGCGGAGCTTGTCGCGGACGGTCGCCGGCGAGCCGACGATGATGTAGCCGCCTGCCTCGAGGTCCTCGAACGTCAGATCCGTCGGCAGCTTCGGCCGGTTCGTGAGCGTGCGCCGGAGTGAGGCCTCGGTGAGATACCCCGGCGGCATGTAGAAGGGCGGCAGCATCCGTAGACCGACGTTGTAGACCCAGAGCGCGTGCTGCTTCGCGATCGCGTACGCCTTCGCGTCGTTCTCGGCGACGACGATCGGGAGATTCACCGTCAGCTGATACGGGCTGGCGGTATAGCCGTTCAGCTCGCACGCCTCGCGGTACTCGCCGTAGATCTGCGCAATGCGCTTGATCGGCGTGAAGACCATGAGGTACGGGAAGCGCCGCTTCGCCGCCCACTCCACGGTCTCGGTCGAGCCCTGCGACGGGCACCACACGGGCGGGTGCGGCTTCTGGAGCGGGCGGGGCCACGGGTTCACGAAGTGATAGCGGTAGAATTTGCCGTCGAAGGCGAACGGGCCCGGCTCGGTCCAGGCGCGCAGGATCAGCTCGGCCGCCTCATAGAACCGCTCACGCGAGTGCGTCGGGTTGACGCCGAGCGAGTAGTACTCGGGCCCGATGCCGCGCACGAAGCCGGAGATCACGCGACCGCCGGAGACGACGTCCAGCATCGCGATCTCCTCGGCGATGCGCAGCGGGTTCTCGCGCAGCGGCAGCCCGTTGCCGAGGATCGCGATCTTCGCCCTGGAAGTCCGGCGCACGAGCATCGCCGCCATGACGTTCGGACTCGGCATCGTGCCGTAGCAGTTCTGGTGGTGCTCGTTGACGCAGAGCCCGTCCCAGCCGAGTCGCTCGGCGTACTCGAGCTGGTCGAGGTACTCGTGGTAGAGCGTGTGGCCGACCGCCGGGTCGTAGTGGCGGTTCGACAGCGTCACCCAGGATGACGGTTCGTCGTGGTCCATCACGTACGGCATCAGATGGAAGTAGTAGAACTTCACCGCGTGGCCCCCTGGCCGCAGAAGTCCACGATCGCGGCCGCGATGGCGTCGGGCTCCTCTAGATGCGGCGCATGCCCGCTCTGCTCGAAGATCCGGAGCTCCGCGCCGGGAATCTCCTTGCGCCAGGCCTCGGCGCACTGGAGCGGCGCCAGCCGGTCGTGGCGGCCCCAGCAGAGCAGTGTCGGTGTCGTGATGCGCGCGAGGCGGCGGCGGAGCAGTGGGTTGTAGAGGTAGGGATTCCACCCCACGCGAGCCAGCGCCGTCTGCTGCCTGTAGAGCTCGGCGAGCGTGTCGATGGAGCCGTCCTTCGGTGCCAGCGGGATCGCATTCATCGGGTCGTGGAAGACGGTCGCCACGATCTGCGGCAGGTCCATGCCGAAGAGGAACGGATAGATCCAGCCCTCGACCTTGATGCCGACGGGATCGATCAGGACGAGCGAGGCGAGGCGGTACGAGGCCATCGTCGCCATCTCGGCCCCGATCCAGCCGCCGAACGACGCGCCGACCAGGTGCACGCGCTCGAGCCCGAGCGTGTCGAGGAGATCGAGGTAGTGGAAGGCGAGGTCCGAGACGTGCTCGATCCACTCGGCGGGCGGCGAGCCGCCGTGGCCCGGATGGCTCGGGAACGAGACCGCGAAGCGCTCGGCGAGCCGCTCCTGGAAGGCGAGCCAGCGTCCGGCCCCGCCGGCGCCGTGCAGGAACAGGAGCGGCGCGCCGCGTCCCGCCGTGAGCAGGTGGATCGGTGTGTCGCGCACGACGAGGTCGCGCCGCTCGGCCACCCGCGCATCATATATGATGCAGGCGTATGAGACATCTCGCCGCCGCCCTGCTGCTGCTCCTGACCGCCACCGTCAGCGCCACCGCCCAGTCGCCGGGCGCCACGTCGGGTCACGCGATGTCCATGCACGGCGATGTGAAGTACCCCGCCGGCTTCCCGCATTTCGGCTACGTGAATCCGCAGGCGCCCAAAGGCGGCTCGGTCCGGCTGGCGGCGATCGGCACCTTCGACACGCTGAACCCGTTCACGCTCAAGGGTGTACAAGCCGTCGGCCTCGGCGCCACCTACGACACGCTCACCGTGTCCTCGAACGACGAGCCGTTTACCCAGTACGGCCTCATCGCCGAGACGATCGAGGCGCCGGCCGACCGCTCCTGGGTTGCCTTCACGCTCCGGGCAGAGGCGCGCTTCCACGATGGCAGCCCGATCACCGTCGAGGACGTGATCTGGACCTTCGAGACGCTGAAGGCGAAGGGCGCACCCTTCTACCGCGCGTACTACGCCCAGGTGACGAAGGCCGAGAAGGTCGGCGAGCGGAAGGTGAAATTCTCCTTCGGGCCCGGCGAGAACCGCGAGCTACCGCTCATCGTGGGCCAGCTTCCGGTGCTGCCGAAGGCGTACTGGGAGAAGCGCGACTTCGAGAAGACGACGCTCGAGCCCCCGCCCGGCAACGGCGCCTACAGGATCGACTCGTTCGAGGCCGGGCGCTCGATCACCTACCGGCGCGTCAAGGACTACTGGGCAGCGAGCCATCCAGTGAATGTCGGCCGCGAGAACTTCGACGTGATCCGCTACGACTACTACCGGGACTCCACAGTTGTGCTCGAGGCGCTCAAGGGCGGCCAGTACGACTTCAGGGCGGAGAACGTCGCCAAGAACTGGGCGACGGCGTACGACACGCCCGCCGTGAAGGCGGGCCTCCTCCGCAAGGAGGAGATCCCGAACCAGAATCCGACGGGCATGCAGGGCTTCGCCTACAACACGCGCCGGCCGGTCTTCGCCGACCGACGCGTCCGCCGCGCGCTGGCGTACCTGTTCGACTTCGAGTGGGCGAACAAGAACCTCTTCTACTCCGCCTACACGCGGACGAGGAATTACTTCTCCAACTCGGAGCTGGCCTCATCGGGGCCGCCGTCGCCCGACGAGCTGAAGGTGCTCGAGGCCTTCCGCGGCAAGGTGCCCGAGGAGGTCTTCACCCGGGAGTATGAGCCGCCGAAGACCGACGGCTCCGGTGACATCCGCGAGAACGCGCGCGAGGCGCTCCGGCTGCTCGGCGAGGCGGGCTGGGCGGTGAAGGGCGAGAAGCTCGTGAACGCGAAGGGCGAGCCGATGCAGTTCGAGATCCTCCTGAACGACGCGACGTGGGAGCGGATCGCGCTGCCCTTCGTCAAGAACCTCCAGCGGGTCGGCGTGACGGCCCGCGTTCGCGTCGTGGACAGCGCCCAGTATCAGAAGCGGATCGAGGACTTCGACTTCGACATGACCGTCGAGGTCTGGCCGCAGTCGCTCTCGCCGGGTAACGAGCAACGCGACTTCTGGTCCACGCACGCCGCGGAGACGAAGGGTACGCGTAACGTCGCCGGCGTGCGCGACCCGGTGGTGGACCGGCTCATCGATCTGGTCATCCAGGCCCCGGACCGGAAAGGGCTGATCTCGCGCACGCGGGCGCTCGACCGGCTGCTCCTCTGGGGCTACTACTGCATCCCGAACTGGCACATCCGCGCCTACCGGGTGGCCTACTGGGACAAGTTCGGCCGCCCCGCCGTCTCACCCAAGTATTCGCTCGGCTTCGATACCTGGTGGGTGGACGCGAAGAAGGACGCCGCGCTGACCCAGCGCAAGGGAGAGGCCGTCAAGCAGTAAGCGGGGCCAGCCGATGCTCGCCTACATCGTCCGCCGTCTCCTGCTGATCGTCCCCACGCTCCTCGGCATCATGGTCGTCAACTTCGTCATCGTGCAGGCCGCGCCGGGCGGGCCCGTGGAGCTGATGATCGCGCGGATCAAGGGCACCGCGCAGGAGGCCACGGCGCGCCTGGGCGGCACGGGCGGCGGCGAGACGCTGGGCTCGGGCCAGCCCGCCGAAGGTGCCCCGGCGGGCCAGGCCTCCGACACGGCGGGCAAGTATCGCGGCGCCCGCGGCATCGACCCCGAGCTGATCAAACAACTCGAGCGCCAGTACGGCTTCGACAAGCCCGCGTGGCAGCGGCTCGCGCTCATGATCCGCAACTATGCCGTCTTCGACTTCGGGACGTCGTTCTTCCGCGATCAAAAGGTGATCGACCTCATCGTCCAGAAGTTCCCCGTCTCCATCTCGCTCGGGCTCTGGACGACGCTGCTGATCTACCTGATCTCGATCCCGCTCGGCGTCGCGAAGGCGGTTCGGGACGGCAGCACCTTCGACGTCTGGACGAGCGGGGTCGTCATCGTCGGCTACGCGATCCCGGGGTTCCTGTTCGCGATCCTCCTCGTCGTGCTCTTCGCCGGCGGCTCGTTCTGGTCGGTCTTCCCGCTCCGCGGCCTCGTCTCCGACCACTGGCAGGGGTTGGCGTGGCCGGCGCGCATCGCCGACTACTTCTGGCACCTGGCCCTGCCGATCACGGCGCTCGTCATCGGCGGCTTCGCCGGCCTCACGATGCTGACAAAAAACTCGTTCATGGAGGAGATCAACAAGCAGTACGTCATCACGGCCCGGGCCAAGGGGCTCACCCGAGGTCGGGTGCTCTACGGCCACGTGTTCCGGAACGCGATGCTGATCGTGATCGCCGGATTCCCCGCGGCGTTCGTCGGCATCCTCTTCACCGGCGCGCTCCTGATCGAGGTCATCTTCTCACTCGACGGTCTCGGCCTTCTCGGCTTCGAGGCCGCGATCAACCGCGACTACCCGATCATGTTCGGCACGCTCTACATCTACACGATGATCGGGCTCTTGCTGAATCTGATCTCCGATCTGACCTACGTGATCGTGGACCCCCGCATCGACTTCGCCCGGCGCGACGCATGACGCTGAGCCCGCTGACGCGGCGGCGCCTGCGCAACTTCCGCGCGAACCGGCGCGGGTACTGGTCGCTGTGGGTCTTCCTCGCGCTCTTCGTCGCCAGCCTCGCCGCCGAGGTGATCGCCAACGACCGGCCCCTGCTCGTCCGCTACGATGGCGCGTTCTACGTGCCCGCTCTCCGGGTCTATCCGGAGACGGCGTTCGGCGGCGTCTTTCCGACGGAAACGGTCTACCGCGATCGCGAGGTCCGGCGGATGATCGAGGCGAAGGGATGGATGCTGTGGCCGCCCATCGCGTTCCGCTACGACACGATCAACTACGACCTGCCCGTGCCGGCGCCCGCGCCGCCCTCCCGCGTGAACTGGCTCGGCACCGACGACCAGGGGCGCGACCTCACGGCCCGGCTGATCTACGGCTTCCGCGTCTCCGTCCTCTTCGGCCTCACGCTCACTCTGCTGTCGTCGGTGGTCGGCGTGCTGGCCGGCGCGGTGCAAGGGTACTTCGGCGGCTGGGTGGATCTCACGTTCCAGCGACTGATGGAGATCTGGTCGGGGCTGCCGACTCTCTATCTGTTGATCATCCTGGCCTCGGTGATCGAGCCGACCTTCGCGTGGCTGCTCGGCCTCATGCTGCTGTTTTCGTGGATGTCGCTCGTGGGCGTCGTCCGGGCAGAATTCCTGCGCGCGCGGAACTTCGACTACGTGCGCGCGGCGCGGGCGCTCGGTGTCACGAACGTCGTGATCATGCGCCGGCACGTGCTGCCGAACGCGATGGTGGCGACGCTGACCTTCCTGCCCTTCGTCCTCAACGGGTCGATCACCACGCTGACGTCGCTGGACTTCCTGGGCTTCGGGCTGCCGCCCGGCTCGCCCTCGCTCGGCGAGATCCTCGCGCAGGGCAAGGCGAATCTCCACGCGCCCTGGCTCGGCCTGACGGGCTTCGTCGTGCTCGCCGTGATGCTGAGCCTGCTCGTCTTCATCGGCGAGGCCGTGCGCGATGCCTTCGACCCGCGGAAGGTCCAGTGAGCGCGGCGCTCGTGGCCGTGCGGGACCTCTCGGTCAGCTTCGATACGCCCACCGGCACCGTCGAGGCAGTGCGCGGTATCTCCTTCGACATCGGGGAGGGCGAGACGGTCGCGCTCGTCGGTGAGAGCGGCTCGGGCAAGTCGGTCACCGCGCTCTCGATCCTCCAGCTGCTGCCGTATCCGCTGGCACGGCACCCGTCGGGCTCCATCACCTTCCGCGGCCGCGAGCTGGTCGGCGCTCTCGAGAGCGCGATCCTCGACATACGTGGCAACCGGATCGCGTTCGTGCCCCAGGAGCCGATGACGTCGCTGAATCCGTTGCACACGATTGAGCGTCAGGTGAGCGAGGTCCTGTTCGTGCACAAGCGTCTCTCCCGGGAGGCGGCGCGGGCGCGCACGCTGGAGCTGCTCCGGCTGGTCGGCCTCGCCGAGGCGGAGGCACGCCTCGACGCCTACCCTCACCAGCTCTCCGGCGGCCAGCGCCAGCGCGTGATGATCGCGATGGCGCTCGCCAACGAGCCGGATCTGTTGATCGCCGACGAGGTGACGACGGCGCTCGACGTGACGATCCAGGCGCAGATCCTGGCCCTGCTGCGCGACCTCCAGAAGCGTCTCGGGATGGCGATGCTCCTGATCACGCACGACCTCAACATCGTGCGCAAGATGGCCGCTCGCGTGAACGTCATGACCCAGGGCCGCATCGTCGAGGCGGGTCCGACACGCGGGGTCTTCGAGCGGCCCCAGCACGCGTACACGCGGCATCTGCTTGCCGCCGAGCCGCGCGCCGCCTCCCCGCGGACGGGGGCCGCGCCGCCGGTGCTGCTGAGCGCGCGCGACGTTCGCGTGTGGTTCCCGATCAAGGCGGGATTGTTCCGACGCACGGTGGGCCACGTCAAGGCGGTGGATGGCGTCAGCGTGGATGTCCGGGCCGGCCGCACGGTTGGCGTCGTCGGCGAGAGCGGTTCGGGCAAGACGACGCTTGGTCTGGCGCTCCTGCGCCTGCAGCGCTGCGGCGGCACCATCGACTTCGGCGGCCGCCCCATCCACGCGCTTCACGGCGCGGCGCTCCGCCCGCTGCGACGGGAAATGCAGGTGGTGTTCCAGGACCCGTACGGCTCGCTCTCGCCGCGGCTGTCGGTGCTCCAGATCGTTGAGGAAGGACTGCGCGTGCACGGCGTCGGGGCGACGGCCGGGGCCCGCCGCGCACTCGTGGAGGACGTGCTCGTCGAGGTCGGGCTCGACCCGACGGCATGCGAGCGCTATCCGCACGAGTTCTCCGGCGGCCAGCGTCAGCGCATCGCGATCGCGCGGGCGATGGTGCTGCGCCCGCGCCTGGTCGTGCTCGACGAGCCGACGTCCGCGCTCGACATGTCGGTGCAGGCGCAGATCGTGGACCTGCTGCGCGCGCTGCAGACGAAATACGACCTGGCCTATCTCTTCATCAGTCACGACCTCAAGGTGATTCGCGCGCTCAGCGACGAGGTGATCGTGATGAAGGACGGGCAGGTCGTCGAGCAGGGGACGACGGCCACGGTCTTCGACGCGCCGCGCACGTCCTACACCCGCGCGCTGATGGCGGCGGCTTTCGAGCTCGAGGCGGTCGAGTCCGGCGCCGTCGCGACCTAGTCAGCGCAGGAGCGTCTCGACCCGGCCAGCGCGGGCGGGCGTCGATGGACCGCTGCCGGGGACGCGTGCTACGCTCGCGCGCGTGCTCGGGCCCGGAGGGACGACTATGACAGCGCGCAACGCATTGGGCCGACGCGATCTACTCCGCGGCAGCGGCGTCGTGGCCGCCGATCCGACGCTCGTCGAGGACCTCGTCGCCGCCAACCGGATCCTCGTGGACCAGGGCGTGCTGGACGGCTACGGCCACGTCAGCGTGCGGCACGACCGTGATCCCAACCGCTATCTGATGTCGCGCTCGATCGCCCCCGAGCTCGTGACCGTCGCCGATATCATGGAGTACGACCTCGACAGCGTGCCGGTGGATCCGCGCGGCCGGACGACGTACCTCGAGCGGTTCATCCACGGCGAGGTCTACAAGCTCCGGCCCGACGTGAAGGCCGTCGTCCACAACCATTCGCCCTCGATGATCCCGTTCGGCGTCACGGGCGCGCCGCTCCGGCCGCTCTACCACATGAGCGCGTTCCTGAGCGGCGGCGTGCCCGTCTTCGACATCCGCGCGGCGACCGGGCAGACGACCGACATGCTCGTGCGCGACCCGCTTTTGGGACGGGCGCTCGCGCAGGCCTTGGGCGACCGGCCGGTCGCCC
>JBOHQB010000474.1:0-8012 GCA_050731995.1 Candidatus Rokuibacteriota bacterium | reverse complement strand
GCGCGCGGAGGTCGTGCTCGCGTGCGCGGGCGCGCGCGCGCCGGAGGCGGGCGCCGGCGGCTCCGTCGACCTCGTCGCGAGCGCGCCGGACCGGGTCCGCTTCGCGACGCTGAGCGAGGGCCCCGCGTACCTCGTCGTCACCGACACGTGGTTCCCGGGCTGGCGCGCGCTGGTGGACGGACGCGAGGCGCCCCTCTGGCGCGCGGACTACGCCTTCCGCGCGGTGTGGGTGCCCGCGGGCCGCCACACGGTGGAGATGGTCTTCCGGCCGCGCTACCTCGGCGCGGGCCTCGCGATCACCGGGCTCGCCGCGCTCGTCACCGTGGCGCTCGTCGTGCCGTGGTCTCGCGCGGGGCGGCGGCCTCGCGCCGCGGCGCTCGCGCTGACGGCGGTTCTGTTCGTCGCCGCGGGCCCGGCTTCGGCGGCGCTGCCCGAGCCGCCGTTCACGCTCGACGTGTCGCCATCGGACGTGGGCCCGGGCCGGCGCGTTGTCGTCACCGTGGCGCCGCGCGCCGGTCCCGGGTCCGCCGGGGCGTTCGACGTCTATCTGATGTGGGCGGGCGACGAGCGTGCCGCGTTCCTCACGCGCGACGGCGCCTGGGCGCCCCGTCCCGTCGCCTGGCGCGCGGACGTCACGTCGGCCGGGGGGGGGGCCCTCGTCGCCGAGTGGCGGACGCCGTACCCGGTCGGCGCCGTGCGGCTGGCGCTCGTCGTCGTGCCCGCCGGCGGCGACCCGCTCGCGCGACGGGAATGGCGCTTCCGGCCCGAGGTGCTGACGCTGACCGTCCGCGGGCCGTCGCGGACGGGCGGGGGGGTCACGCCGGGGGAGCTCTGGCCCATGCTCGTCGCGACCCTGCTGGTGTGCGGTATCGTCGCGTTTTACCGGAGGAAGTTCCCTGTTTCGCCCCCGCCGTCGGTGGTATGATTCGAGCGCCATGGCGCAGACCCTTCGCGAATTGGTCGGGCGCGCGATGATCGACCCGGAGTTCCTCGCCGATCTCCAACGGTCCCCGGAGACGATCCTGGCGACGTACGAGCTGAACGACGACGAGCGCGCGACGGTCCTCAGCGCGCTCGTGCGTCTCGCGAAGACGCCGGCCGACCAGCGCGCGCACGCGCTGCGCACGGCGCTGATCCGGCGCGTGGCCACCTAAGGGTCGGCGGAGCGGCGTGGCCTCCACCAACGACATCCGCGCCTTTCTCGCGGAGGTGCGCGCGTTCCAGGAGTTCACCGAGTCCGAGCTCACGGCGCTCGCCGGCTCGCTCCGCGAGAAGTCGCTCCGCAAGGGGCAGGTGCTGCTGCGCATGGGCGACACGACCGACGAGATGTACGTCGTGCGCCGCGGCTCCCTCGTGATCTCGAAGCCCGTCACCGGCCGCGTCGAGCAGGTCCTCGCCCGCATCGGCCAGGGCAACTTCTTCGGCGAGATGGCGCTCTTCGACCACTCCCCCCGCTCCGCGACCGTGCAGGCGGAGGCCGACGCGCTGCTGCTCGTGCTCGACCGCGGCGCGCTCGTGCGCCTCACCGAGCAGAGCCCGCGCGCGGCGGCGGCCTTCTACCGGGCGATGGTGCTCGAGTTCGTCCAGCGGCTGCGCGCCTCCGGTGACCTCGTCGCCGAGGTCACGCGCTGGGGGCTCGAGGCGACGGGCCTGGACGTCGAGTCGCGGTGACGGCATCCGGAGCCGGCGCACCGCGCCGCGCGAAAATCGAGCTGCTCGTCCGTGGCGCCGACGCCGACACCTTCGAGGTCCGCGAGGTCGGCAGCGCCGTCGCGTTCATCCAGTCCCGCCCGCACCGGTTGTCCGACGACGCGTGGGAGCTCGCCGAGGTCGCCTCGCGGATGGTCGGCGAGCGCAACTTCATCCTCAAGAACACCGTGAGCGACCGGTTCCTGCTCCTGACCGAGCACGAGGCGTTCCTCTGGGAGCAGATGGACGGCCAGACGTCGCTCCAGGAGATTGCGACCGCGTACGTGCTCAAGTACGGCGAGTTCGACTTCGACATCATTCCCAACCTGATCACGAAGCTCCAGCGCGCCCAGCTGCTGACGCTCACCCCGGCCTCGCGCCTGCGCCAGGTGCTGGCACGCAACCGCCGGCGTCGCGTCGTCAGGGCGATGGAGACGGCGCTCACCGGCCTCGAGCGGATCAACATCTCGAGCCGGCGCGTGCAGCCGCTCTTCGCCCGCCTCTACCGGTGGGGCGGGCGGTTCCTCTTCACCCGCGTCACCGTCGCCCTCTGCGTGATCCTGGGCGTCGCGGGGCTCGCGGCGGGCGCGTGGCTCTGGCCGCGCCTCGACGAGATCTTCGAGGGCTTCGGCGCACACAAGTTCTGGGCGATCCTCACGGTCAATCTCTTCCTGCTGGTGTCGCTCGCCGCGCACCAGATCGTGCACGGTCTCGCGACGATCCACTACCGCCGCCGCGTGCGGGAGTTCGGCTTCACCTTCCTCCACGGCTTCCTGCCGACCTTCTACGTGGACGTCACGGACATCTTCATGGCGAGCCGCCGCGCGCGGGTCGTGACGGCCGTCTCCGCAACCCTCATCCACCTGCTCCTGGGCGCGGTCTTCTTCATCCTGGCTGTGGGTGCACCGCTCGGAAGCTTCAGCCAGGCGTTCCTCGCTGCGTCGGGACTCATCCAGTGGAAGGCCTTCGTGTTGGCGCTGTGGCCATTCGCCTTCATCGAGATGGACGGCTACCACGTGCTCGTGGATCTGCTCGGTGTCCCGTCGCTCAAGTCGGACGCCCTCGCCTACGCCCGGCGCCTGCTGCGCGGCACGATCCCGCGCTTCCGCCGCGAGCACGCGCTGTGGATCTTCTACGTCGTCATCTCCGCCGCCTCGTGGGCCGGGTTCATCGGCTTCTGGACCCTCGTCATCTTCCGCGCGACCCACTGAGCCACGCCTCGGCCGCGCGCCCGACGTCCGCCGCGAGCGACGCGTCCGCGTCCGGCGCCTCCAGCGCCGCGCGCTGTGCCTCGGGCGCCGCCGCCTCGAGCCTCCGCTGGGCGCGCGCGCGGAGGTCGTCGCCGACGAGGTCGGCGAGCTCGTGGAGCGCGGCCAGCGCCACCACGAGCCGCTCGGCGCGCGTGGCTGCACCGGCGAGGCGCGCCTCGACTAGGCGGCGCAGCCGATGCGCCAGCCGCGCGCGGTCGGGAGTCGTCAGCGCGAGATCCCACCGGACCGGGCCCCACTCGAGCGCGTAGGCGCTCGCCACGGCG
Source organism: Candidatus Rokuibacteriota bacterium (assembly GCA_050731995.1). Classification (GTDB taxonomy): domain Bacteria; phylum Methylomirabilota; class Methylomirabilia; order Rokubacteriales; family CSP1-6; genus JBOHQB01. The sequence goes on along the minus strand of JBOHQB010000474.1, from coordinate 4,789 downwards.
CGGATCGACGACGCCAGGGCGGGAGCGCTCGACCCGGCGACGAGCGCGACGACGCCGGCGGCGATCGCGGGCTCGAGCGGGAGCGTCTCCGGCGGCTCGGGCGCGGGCGTCTGGACCTCGAGGACGTCGCCCGCCGGTGAGAGGATCAGATGGTCGTCCAGCACCGCGTCGAGCGCCTCGAGCCCGCAGACGACGCGGCCGTCGTCGTCGCGGACCATTCGCGCGCCGCGCCGGCGGACGCCCTGCCAGTCGGGGCGATGGTACGCGCGACCGTCCCACACGACCTTCTCGACGCGATCGCGGATCTGGACCATGGCTCCCTCGGGCGAGAAGACGCGCGCGTGCGGCGCCGGCATCCACGACAGCCCGCCCGCGGAGAAGGCCGCGAGCGGATCGGGCGCGTCCTCGTAGCGGAACGACTCCAGCAACGCGAGGAAGAGCGCCTCGGTCGGCCACGGGCCCCGGTACGCGAGATGCGATCGTCCCTGGTCCGCCGCGAGCGCCGCGATCAGATTCAGCAGCGCCGTGCCGCCGTGCGGGGGGAGGCGGGCCGGCTCGGCGAGCGCCGGGATGCGATCGACGGCGCGCCAGTCGAGGGCCTCGAAGCTCGTGAGCGGCTCGTGGCCGCGCCGCACCATGTCGGAGGCGCCCCACCGCCCCGCGTCGCCTCGACCCGGCTCAATCGCGAGCCAGGTCATTTCCGGAATCCTCACCGCGGCGTGGAGCAGCGCGCCGTCGCCTCCCCAGCGGAGCGCGGCCAGAAGCGTCCCGCGCCGGTCGAACTCGGCGACCCGGCGGAGCGCGCCGTCCGCAGTGAGCCGGAAGGCCGCCGCGCCGCCGGCGGAGGTGCGGATGAGACGGTCGACGCGGCCGACACCGGCGCGCTCGCACCACGCGCGCGGGCTCGGGGCGGCAACGGCGGCCACGCTGCGAATGATACAATGCCCGCGGCTTGAGGCACCGGGTCACGGAAGCCCTCCCGCGATGAACCGCGACGAGGCGGTCTGGAGCTCGGCGCTCGAGATCGCCGCGCTCGTTCGAGACAAACAGGTCTCTCCGGTCGAGCTGACGGACGCGCTGCTCCGCCGCCTCGACGCGCTCAACCCGAAGCTCAACGCCTTCTGCCGGGTGACCGCCGAGCAGGCGCGCGTCGCCGCGCGCGAGGCGGAGATCGCCGTGATGAAGCGCGAGCCGCTGGGCGTGCTCCACGGCGTGCCCGTCTCGGTGAAGGACGCGCTCTTCACGCGCGGCGCCGTGACGACCGGAGGCTCGCGGCTCTACGCCGAGCACGTCCCCGACGAGGACGCCGTCGCCGTCGGGCGGCTGCGCGCGGCGGGCGCGATCATCCTGGGCAAGACCACCACATCCGAGTTCAGTCACAAGGCCGTCACCGACAGTCCGCTCTTCGGCGTCACGCGCAATCCGTGGGACGTCGCGCTCACGCCCGGGGGCTCCTCGGGCGGCGCGGCGGCCGCGGTCGCGAGCGGGATCGGGCCCGTCGGGCTCGGCACCGACGGCGGCGGCTCGGTGCGCATCCCGGCCGCCTTCTGCGCCGTCTACGGCCTCAAGCCGTCGTACGGTCGCGTGCCGGTCTCGCCGGGGTTCCCCGGCTTCGAGCACGTCTCGCACATCGGCCCGCTCACGCGCACGGTGCGCGATGCCGCGCTCGTGCTGGACGCGATCGCCGGCCCCGACGAGCGGGACCGGGCCTCGCTGCCGCGCGAGGCGGGCAGCTATCTCGCCGCGTGCGACGTGCCGGTCAAAGGGTTGCACGTCGCGTGGACCCCCGACCTCGGCTACGCGCGCGTCGATCCGCGCGTGCGCGCGGTGTGCGAGAACGCGGCCGCCGAGTTCGAGTCGCTCGGCTGCCACGTCGAGGTGGTGAACCCGGGCTGGGAGAATCCCGAAGAGCCCTTCGCCACGCTGATCGCCGCGCAGTTCTACGCCGCGTGGTCGGACGCGCTGCCCGACGCCGAGCCCATGCTCGATCCGACGCTCGTGAAGTTCATCCGGCGCGGCGGCGGGGTCAGCGCGCGCGACTACCTCCGCGCCCAGGCGCGCGTCGGCGGCTACTGGCAGGAGGTCCGCACCTTCCTCGAGCGCTTCGACCTGCTGCTCACGCCGACCGTCGCGGTAGCGCCGTTCGCCGCCGACGGCCCGCCGCCCCGGACGATCGACGGCGAGGACGTGTCGGTGCTCGGCTGGATGCCCTTCACGTACCCGTTCAACCTCACCGGGCAGCCCGCGGCGTCGGTTCCGGCGGGCTGGACCGACGACGGCCTGCCCGTCGGACTCCAGATCGTCGGCCGTCGCCACGCCGATCGCACGGTGCTGGCCGCGTCCGCCGCGTTCGAGTCGGCGTGTCCCTGGGCGGACCGCCGGCCGGCCGCGTGACGACGCACGGCCGCCGCGACCGCTCCCGCCTCAGCGACCGCGCGCGCTTCGGCATCATCGCGGGCACCCTCTTCGCGCTGCTCGCGTTCACCATCTGGCTTGTCGTCACGGACAACGAGTGGGTGCGCTGGCTGGTGCGTCTCTACTCGGACAAGAAGTTCCTGAAGGAGACGGTGCGGGCGTGGGGCTGGATGGCGCCGCTCGTGTTCATCGCGATCCAGGCGCTGCAGGTGATGATCTCGCCGATTCCCGGCGAGATCACCGGGCCCGTCGGCGGCGCGCTCTTCGGCACACTCTGGGGCGTGGTTTACTCGACGATCGGGCTCATGGTGGGCACGCTCTTCTGCTTCTGGGTGGGGCGCAAGTGGGGCGAGCCGCTGATCCGGCCGTGGATGAGCGAGCATCACTGGAACCGGATGAGCTTCATCCTGGAAGCCGAGGGGGCGATCCTCTGCTTCATCCTCTATCTGATTCCGGGATTCCCCAAGGACATCATCTCGTACATCTTCGGGCTCTCGCCGATGCCCTTCTGGCTTTTCGCGGTCGTCTCGACGATCGGGCGGCTTCCGGGAACCTGGATCTCGTCCTACTTCGGCGCCCACGTCGGCGAGCAGCAGTACATCTACGCGGTCGTCTTCATCGCCATCGTCGCCGCGGCCTGCCTGCCCGTCTGGTACTACCGCAACCGGATCATCGCGCGGGTCCAACGACGGCGCCGCCGCCGCGGGCACAAGGGCTTGACAGGGCGCGACACCGCCTCGTAGGATGCTCGGCACGCGTATGACGACGACGGGTCGCCGGACCGGCTTCTTCGGCTTTACGTACTTCGCCGAGGTCTGCCCACCGGCTCTGACCTGATCGAGTCACGAGCCGCGGGCGGACCGACACCCGCGGCGGCGAACCCCCAGGCCGCGGGCGCCCCCCGCGGCCTTTTGAGTTTCCAAGGGGTGGTCGCGAGTTGGCGGCGATCGCGGCTCTCGTCACGCAGATGTAGGGCACTCACGGGGATAGCGGAGGGTGCGGGCGGTCCGGAGAGGGTCGTCGCGGCTCTCGTCACGCAGATGTAGAGCACTCACGGGGATAGCGGAGGGTGCGGGCGGTCCGGAGGACCGGGTGCCCGCACCTGGTACAGAGGAGAAACCGAGATGATCATCGTGCTGAAGGCGGGATCGACGGATGCCGAGGTTCAGGATGTCTGCGGCCGCATCGAGCGGATGGGCTACCGGGCGCACACCATCCGCGGCGAGCTGCGGACCGTCATCGGCGCGGTCGGCGACGATCGCGGCAAGGAGCGGCTCAAGAGCCTCGAGTCGCTCGAGTACGTGGAGGCGGTCCAGCCGATCCTGCAGCCCTTCAAGCTCGCGAGCCGCGAGGTGCGCAGCGAGTCCACGCAGGTCCGGGTCGGCGACGTGGTCGTCGGCGGTCGGCGAATCGTCGTGATGGCCGGGCCGTGCTCGGTCGAGTCGCGCGAGCAGGTGCTGGAGGTCGCGCAGAAGGTGAAGGCCGCGGGCGCCACGGTGCTGCGCGGCGGCGCCTTCAAGCCGCGCACCTCGCCGTACGCTTTCCAGGGGCTGGAGGAGGAAGGGCTGAAGCTGCTCGCCGAGGCCCGGCGTGAGACCGGGCTCCCGGTCGTCACCGAGGTGATGGAGCCGGAGAAGGTGGAGCTCGTCGCCCAGCACTGCGACATCCTCCAGATCGGCGCCCGCAACGTGCAGAACTTCTCGCTCCTGCGCCGCGTCTCGGAGACGCGAAAGCCGGTGCTGCTCAAGCGCGGCATGGCGACCTCCATCCAGGAGTGGCTGCTGTCGGCGGAGTACGTGCTGGCGGGCGGCAACCCGGACGTGATCCTGTGCGAGCGCGGCATCCGCACCTTCGAGAATTCCACGCGCTTCACGCTCGACCTCAACGCCGTGCCGGTCGTGAAGAAGCTCACGCACCTGCCGGTCGTCGTGGATCCGAGCCACGGCACCGGCCACTGGGAGTACGTCGAGGCGATGGCCAAGGCCGGTGTCGCCGCGGGCGCCGACGGGCTCATCATCGAGGTGCACCCGCGGCCCGAGGAGGCGCTCAGCGACGGCGCGCAGTCGCTCAAGCCGGAGCGGTTCGCGGCCATGATGGAGCGCGTGCGGCGCGTGGCGCAGGCCGTGGACCGCGATCTGTGACCACCGCCGCCGTATAATCGAGGGGTCATGACGCTGCTCGAGTTCCTGCGCCAGTGGCAGCCGAGCCGCCTCACGGCCGCCGTCGTCGCGTCCGTGCTGGTGCACGCGGCGCTGATCGTCGTGATCCTCTGGACGCAGCCGCTCGATCCGAAGTCCGTCCAGAAGAAAGGCAACGCGCTCTTCGTCGAGCTGCCGACGCCGGCCGAGTCGCCGCCGCCGGGTCCGCCCGGCCC
>JBOHQB010000473.1:0-5196 GCA_050731995.1 Candidatus Rokuibacteriota bacterium | reverse complement strand
TGCCCGACACGCACTGGCTCGAGTCGTGGGGCGACTACGCGGCGCGCGAGGGCGTGACCGGTCTCATGCAACCGACGCTGAAGCCGATCCGGGACGCGCGCCCCCTGGGAGACGTCCTCTTGTCGATCGGCCGCGCCGTGCTCGGCTCGGAGGAAGGCAAGGGACCCCTGCCGTGGGCCTCGGCCGAGCAGCATCTGCGGAGCCAGTGGGAGCCGGTGGTGAAGGGCGAGTGGGCGGCCGCGGTCCGTCAGGGCGGCGTCTGGAAGGACGCGCCGTCGATCGCCGTCTCTGCCAAGGCCACGCCCGTCGATGCCGCCCCTCCGAAGCTCGAGGGCGACGCGGGCGGCTTCGTGCTCCTGCCGTATCCCTCCGCGCGGATGTACGACGGGCGGACCGCGAGTCGCGCCTGGCTCTGGGACACACCGGACGTGATGACCCAGATCGCCTGGGACGCGTGGGTCGAGGTGCCGACGGCCGTCGCGGCGAAGCTCGGCATCGCGCGTGGCGACGTCGTTCGCGTGACGTCGCCGCACGGCGTGATCGAGCTGCCGGCGTACATCTCGCCGACGCTCCATCCGGCCGCCGTCGCGATTCCGATCGGGCACCGCTATGCTCCGTATCACGTGCCCCGCTACGTCGCGGCGCCGCCGACCTCGATGAACCCGATGGCGCTGCTCGGGCCGGCCGCCGATCCCGCGTCGGGCGGGGCCGCGTTCCTGTCGGTGCGCGTCACGCTCGCCAAGACCGGCGCGCGCCGCCCGTTGGCGGTGCTCCAGGCGACGCACGATCAGCACCACCGCGAGCTCGCGCAGCACGTGGACCTGTCCACCGCGCGCGAGCAGGCGCGGCGGGGTGCGGCGCCCGCGCACGAGACGGTCAGCATGTACACGGACAAGGTCTATCCCGGCTACCGCTGGGGGCTCACGATCGACGTGGACGCGTGCGTGGGCTGCCAGGCGTGCGTCGTCGCCTGCTCGGCAGAGAACAACGTGGCGGTCGTCGGCAAGGCCGACGCCGCGTACGGCCGGCAGCTCCACTGGATCCGCATCGAGCGCTGGGCGGAGGGCAAGGCGGACCACCCGCAGAACCTCTTCCTGCCGATGCTCTGCCAGCACTGCGAGGTCGCGCCCTGCGAGCCCGTCTGCCCGGTGTTCGCCGCGTACCACACGGAGGAGGGGCTCAACGGGCAGGTCTACAACCGGTGCGTGGGTACCCGTTACTGCGGGAACAACTGCCCGTACACCGTGCGGCGCTTCAACTGGTTCAACTACGAGTTTCCGGCGCCGCTCGACGTCCAGCTCAACCCCGATGTCACGGTGCGCCAGCTCGGCGTCATGGAAAAGTGCACGATGTGCATCCAGCGGATCATCGCGGGCAAGGACGCGGCGCGCGACGCGAAGCGGAGCGTGCAGGACGGCGACATCCTGACCGCGTGCCAGCAGACGTGCCCGACGCGCGCGATCACCTTCGGGAACCGCAAGGACGAGAGGAGTCAGGTCACGAAGCTCGCGCATTCGCCGCGGGCCTACCACGCCCTCGAAGAGCTCGGCACACGGCCCGCGGTGACGTACCTCCAGAAGGTCGTGCGGGGTCACGCATGAGCGTCGTCGACCGTCGCCACCCCGCCACACCGAGCTTCGCGGACGTCACGCGTGACGTGCTCCGCACGCTCTCGCCGCCCGGCAACCTGTACTTCGCCTGGATGTGCATCGTGGGTCTCGGTTTCACCGCCTTCCTCCTCGCCTGGGCCGGGCAGATCTGGTGGGGCATGGGGATGACCGGCAAGCGCGCCCCCCAGATGTGGGCGATGTACATCACGACGTTCGTCTTCTGGATCGGTATCGGCCACGCCGGCACCCTGATCTCGGCGGTCCTGTACCTCTTCCGCGCGCGCTGGCGGACGTCCATCTACCGCGCCGCCGAGGCGATGACGATCTTCGCGGTGATGACCGCGGGCCTGTTCCCGCTGATCCACGCCGGGCGGATGTGGTTCGCCTACTGGCTCCTGCCGTACTGGAACCAGCGCTACCTCTGGCCGAACTTCCGCTCGCCGCTCGTCTGGGACGTCTTCGCGATATCGACGTACCTGACGATCTCGACCGTGTTCTTCATCGTGGGACTGGTCCCGGACATCGCCGCGCTCCGTGACAAGTCCACGGGCTGGCGGCGGCGGATCTACGCGATGCTCGCGCTCGGCTGGGAGGGCGCCGACTCGCAGTGGCGCCACTACCGGCGTGCCTACGGCCTGCTCGCCGCGCTGGCGACGCCGCTCGTGCTCTCGGTCCACTCGGTCGTCTCGTGGGACTTCGCGGTGGCGCTCGTCCCCGGCTGGCACTCGACGCTCTTCGCCCCGTTCTTCGTCGACGGCGCGATCTTCTCGGGCTTCGCCATGGTGGTGATCCTCGTCCTGCCGATGCGCTACTTCTGGAACCTCTACGCCTACATCCAGGAAAAGCACGTGGACGCGATGGGGAAGCTCATCCTGGTCACGGGCCTCGTGCTGACCTACTTCTACGCGTGCGAGCTCTTCACGGCGCTCTACAGCGGCGACGAGTTCGAGAAGACCTCGCTCTTCTGGAAGTTCTCGGGGTCGTACACGTGGGCGATCCTGACGATGTACTTCTGCAACTGCGTGTCACCCCTCGTGCTCTTCTGGAGACGGATGCGGACGAATCCCGTCGTTCTCTACATCGTCTCGATCCTGGTGCTGATCGGGATGTGGTTCGAGCGGTTCAACATCATCGTGCCGTCGCTCGGGCGTGCCTTCGAGCCCTACGCCTGGGGCGTCTACGTGCCAACGGTGACCGACACGATGATCGTGATCGGCAGCTTCGGGTGGTTCTTCCTGCTGTTCCTGGGGTTCATCAAGATCATGCCGGCGCTGTCCGTGGTCGAAGTCAAGGAGACACTGCCGCCGCCGATGAGGGACGCGGGCCATGGCGGGCACCACTGAGACCGTCGTCGGCGTCTTCGCGCACGTGGACACCACGGTGAACGCGCTCGAGGAGCTGCGCGCCAAGGGCTACCACGACCTCACGGTCTACTCGCCGCTTCCGGTGCACGAGATCGAGGATGTGCTCGAGCGCGACCGCCCCGTGAGTCGCGTGCGGCTGTTCACGCTCATCGGCGGCCTCACCGGGACGGTGTCCGGCTTCCTGCTCACGATCTGGTCGGCGATGGTGTGGGGCCTCACGGTCGGCGGCAAGCCCATCGCCTCGATTCCGCCCTTCGTCGTGATCGCCTTCGAGCTGACGATCCTGTTCGGCGGTCTTTCCACGGTCCTGGGCATGGTCGTGCTCGGGCGTCTGCCGCGCCTGCGCCGCAGCGCCAGCTTCGACGTGCGGTTCACCGATGACCGCTTCGGCGTCGCGGTGCACTGCGCGCCCGGGCGGAGCGGATCGGTTCGAGAGATCCTCCGCCATGCGGGCGCAGAGGAGGTGAAGGCGTGAAATACGTCTTCATGCTCGTGCTGCTGATCATCGGCGCGTCGGTGGGGCTGATGGGCGGGGCGGTCGCCTGGCGGTGGGTGCACAACATGACGCAGTCGGCGCGGATCGTGCCGGGCGAGCGCGTGTTCGAGATGCCCAGGGGCGTCATTCCTCGGGACGCCGACGCGGTGATCCCGAAGGAGCAGCGCGACGTCGCCGCCAAGGTGCCGAACCCGATCAAGCCCTCGGAGCGGTCGCTCACGACCGGCCGCGACCTGTACCGCGTCTACTGCGTGCCGTGCCACGGGGTGGAGGCCAGGGGCGGCGTCACGGGTCTGGTCGCGGCCAAGTTCATCCCCACGCCGGACCTGACGAGCCCGGCGCTGCAGAAGCAGCGGACCGACGGCTACTGGCACAGCTACATCGTCGTCGGCGGCGCGGTGATGCCCGCCTACGGCGAGGCGATGTCCTCGGAAGAGGCGTGGCACGTCGTGAACTTTCTGCGCTCGCTCGCCGCCAAGTCATGACGGCCGTCTGGAGCGTGCTCGCGGGGGTCGGCGCGCTGGAGTTCATCCTCGGCGCGAACTCGGGTGAGCCGTCGCGCGCCTGGTCGATCTATCTGGTGAACCTGGTCTTCTGGTCGGGGCTCGCGGTGACCGGCCCCGCGATCGCCGGCATGATGCAGCTCACCGAGGCGCGCTGGTCGCCAAGCGTGCGCCGGCTCGCGCTGACCACGATCGGCTTCCTGCCGGCCGCGTTCGTGCTCTTCGTGATCCTCGTCGCCGCGGGCCAGGCTCTCTATCCGTGGGTGGCTTCGCCGATCCCGGCGAAAGCGCTGTGGCTGAATCTGCCGTTCTTCGTCCTGCGCACGCTCGGCTTCGCCGCCGCGCTGTTCACGACGTGCTACGCGTTCGCGCGCGCGCTGCTGCGCGATCAGGTGCCGCCCGGCAACGCGATGGACCGGGCGCGGCGCAACCGGCTCGCGGTGATCGTGCTCTTCCTCTGGATCATCACGGTCTCGCTCTGGGGCTTCGATCTCGTCATGTCGCTCGACCCCAAGTGGTACAGCGGCCTCTACGGCGGCTACTTCTGCGTGACGACGCTCTACACGACCTTCTGTCTGCTCTCGATCCTGACGATCCGTGCCAACGCGCGCGGCGTCGCGTCCATCCCGCCGGCCGCGGTGCAGGACGTCGCGAAGCTGCAGTTCGCGATGTCGATCATGTGGATGTACTTTTTCTTCTCACAGTACCTGGTGATCTGGTACGGCAACGTGCCGGTCGAGACGCGGTTCTTCGTCCGCCGCTTCTTCGTCCAGCCGTGGCAGACGCTCGCGTTCGTCGTCTGGGTCGTCGGCTGGGTCATCCCGTTCGCCTACCTCCTGAAGCGGCTGACGGGCCGGCCTCCGCAGCGCCACGGCCCGCTGTTCATCGTCGCGGTCTTCGGCCTCGTCGCGATCTTCCTCGAGCGCGTCTTCGTCGTCTTTCCGTCCGTATCGCCGGCGCTCCGTCTGCCGTTCGGCCGCCAGGAGCTGGCGATTACCGCCGGATTCCTGGCGCTGTTCGCGCTCGGTCGGCGCTGGTTCATGGCCCGCTTCAAGCCTGTCCTCAATCTGCCCCACACGGGCGTCCACTAGGTCTTCGCGTCCGCTTCGGTCACGTCCTGTGGGTCCGCCGGCAGCCCTGGCGTGGGGTTGCCCAAGGAAATCCGTTGGCCCTACCGGCTCCGAAGGCACCGACCGTCGCACGGCTCCACCCAGCGGATCTAC
>JBOHQB010000472.1:0-5570 GCA_050731995.1 Candidatus Rokuibacteriota bacterium | reverse complement strand
ATAGACCCGGGCGCCGAGCCACCCCCGCCCGGTGTGGGGTCCCCCGGCTCGGCGACCGGGGCGCCCGCCCGCCGCGTCACCCGCGGCCACAGCGGCTGGCGACTAATCCGAGAGCGGGAGCGCGAGGAGCGCGAGCGGGTCGATCCGTGCTGCGCCCAGCTGCGCGCCCCAGTGCAGGTGCGGGCCGCTCGCCCGGCCGGTGGCGCCCACCGCGCCGATCGTCTGGCCGCGGTCCACGCGGTCGCCGACTCCGACCGTCGCCGAGTCCAGATGGGAGTAGAGCGTGTAGAGCCCGAGACCGTGGTCGAGGACGACCAGACGCCCGAGGAAAAAGAACTCGGCGACCATCGCGACGCGCCCGCTGTTCGCGGCGACGACGGGCATCCCCGCCGGGGCCGTGTAGTCGACCGCCGTGTGCTGCGCGCGCGGCTGGCCGTTGAGGATGCGGCGCGCGCCGAAGCCCGCGGGCGGCTCCGCCGAGGCGACGGGGCGCGTGAACCGGCCCCGCCAGAGCCGCTCGGGCGTGATCGTGCGATAGAGCGTGACGAGCGCCTCGCGCTCGACCGCGGCCCGCCGCTCCGTCGCGGGATCGAGATCGACCATCGCCCGCGGCAGCGTGAGGCGCTGGACGGGGAACGGGCGCCGATCGATCACGAAGCGGCCGGCGGCCGCCCGCGGCGCCCGGCCCGGCTCGACCACGGCGACGCGCCAGGGATGCGTACCCGGTCGCGTCTCCACGTCGATGCCGACGACGGCGGCGTGACCGCCGGCGTAGGGGAAGAATCGCAACGGCCGCCCGGCGACCGACCCCTCGACCATCGCCGTGTCGGGCACATTCTTCACGTGGACCCAGCCGACGCCGCCGAGGGCGAGACGCGCCGGGTGCCAGACGATCTCGAGACTCTCGGCGGCGTGAGCCGCGGGAATGACGACGGGCGCGGCGGCGACGAGCGCCGAGAAGAACGCGATCGCCGCCCGGCTCACTCCGGGCGCTGCTGGCGCAGGAACTGCTCGATCTCGGCGACGAGCTCCGACGCCGGGGGAAGATCGCTGACGGTACCGGCTCGCTCGGGCTCCTCCTCGGCGTCCCGCGATTCGAGCTTGGCGACGTACGCCGAGATCTTCGCGTTCTGCGCGATGATCTCCTTGAGGTTCGCGTCGAACTGGCGCACGCCGTCTTCAAGGTCGCGGAGGTCCGCCGTGGCGTTCAGCATCGAGAGAACACGGCGCACGAGCGCGAGCGTGGCCTTCGGGTTCTCGATCCCCGAGATGTAATGGGGCACGTTCGCCCAGAGGCTCGCCGTCGGCATTCCGTGCTCGCGGCAGATCGTGTTGAGCGTGCCCACGATTCCCGTCGGCCCCTCGTAGCGGGTGGGACGGAGGCCCAGCCGCGCGGCGAGCTCCGGATCGGAGGCGGTGCCGGAGAGGCGAACGGGCCGCGTGTGCGGCACCTCGGCGAGCAGCGCCCCGAGCGTCAGCACGAGCGTCACTCCGCACTGCCGGGCCAGCTCGACCACGGCCCCGCAGTACGTCTTCCACTTGAGGTGCGGCTCGATCGCGACGCCGATGATCAGGTCGCGCAGCAGGTCGGGCGAGCGGGCGATCGAAAATTCGGTCGCCGGCCAGACGATCTCACGCTCCGTCTCCGACCCTGCCTTGTACCGCACCTGAGGTCGGGTGAGACCGAAGTGGTAAAACTCCTCGGGGTCGATCTCGGCGAACCGCTCGGCCTGGAAGGCCGTCCCCAGATAGCGCGCGGCGGTCGTCGCGGATTCGGCGGCATCGTTCCAGCCGCTGAACGCGGCGATGAGAATGGGGCGGCGCGGGCTCGCGGGCAATGCGTGGATCGTCAGCGCGTCCATGACACGCCGATGGTAGCATAGGACATCTCATCCTCAGGGAGGTTCGGCATGAAGCGAGTGCTGTTGGTCCTGCTCGGAAGTGGCGCACTGTTGACGGCGGGCTGCGCGAATAGCGAAGAGTGGCAGATCTGGCGATCGAACACCGCCCACTTCGCCTCCGGCGAGCACATCAACTTCTCGATGCGCAACCAGGGTAGCGGCACGCCCAACGTCAAGCGGACCGACATTGCCGCCGCGAGCAGCCAGAACTGGTGGGGGAAGGCCGTCACGGTGAGCTCGGACCAGATTCTTGGTCAGTAGACCCTGCCAGCTCGCGGCCCTTCTGGCCGCGGTGCTGGTGATGTCCTCGGGGGCATGGGCCGCTCCCGGGGATGACAAGATCATGCCGGTCGCGAAGTACACAACCGACAAGGCCCGCCGGCTCGCGAACACGCACGCGCAAGCCCTCAGCGATCTGGGCGCGCTCATCTACCACTGCGTCCCCTGGGTGGATGTTCAGAAGGAATCCATCGGCTTCTTCCGGCCCCTGTACATCCAGCAGGACGAGCGCTACCTGTCCGTCCGGATCTACATCGAGCAGGACCCGTCGCCCCAGTTCCAGGCACTGAAGACCGCGGAGCGGGCGTCCGCGATGTTCTCGCGCTACGTCGGGCCGTTGCTCAAGCGCATGGCCGCGAGCGCGGCGCTCGTCGCCGACCCCAACCTCGACGGCTTCACGGCCATTCTGTCGTGGCAGAAGCAGGGCGTCATGGGACCCGCGGGCAACCCCATCCACGAGACGATCGCAGTCTTCATGGACAAGGCGGCCGCGAGCGACTACCTCTCGGCGCGCAGCACGATCGACGACCTCGCCAAGAGGTCCAAGGTCCTCGGCTTCGACGGTACGACGGCGCTCGGCGAGCTGAAGGTCCAGGGCTGGGTGGACAACTTCGTCTCCACCTACAAGGTGAAAAACTACCAGATCGATCCGTCCGTCAACTGCCTCCCCTAGCCCAGCTTCGCAGCGCGCGCCGCACCCCCACGAAAGCGACCCGACCCAGTGGCAACCTGTCTCGCGCGAACCAGCGCGCCTCGGCGACGTCGTCCGCCGGGGAGACGCGCGTCGAGACCGGCACGACCCGGTAGATCATCACGAGGATCGGGAAGCCCTTCGGCCCGTAGCGATCGACCCCGAAGCCGGCGAGGCGGGCCCGGCGCACGCGCATGCCGAGCTCCTCGCGGAGCTCGCGCCGGAGCCCGGCCTCGGGCGTCTCGCCCTCCTCGAGGAAGCCACCAGGGAGGTCCCACGTCTGGGCAAACGGCGGTCGCGCCCGGAGCGTCAGCAGCACGCGCCCGCGGTGAGCGACGAGCGCAACCGCCGCCGGCACGGGGTTGCGGTAGAACACCCAACCGCAGCGGACGCAGCGTAACCGGCGGCGGTCGGCCTCCCATGCCGGCCGAAGACGACCGCCGCAGGCAACGCAGAAGCGCGCGGTCATCCTCGCGCGCGCTCGAGCGCCGCGCGCACGCTCGCCGCGACGGCGGTGAGCGCGCGCGCCGCGTCCCGCTGCGGCGCCTGCGCGACGAACGGCTCGCCCCGGTCGCACGCGCGCGTCAGCTCCGGATCGAACGGAACGCTGCCGAGGAAGGGAATGCCGGCCTCGCGCGCGAGCTCGGCCCCGCCCGGACCGGAGAACATGCCGGCCATGTTCTCGACGAGACCCAGGATCGGCGCGCCCGTCCCCCGCGCCACGGTGATGGACTTCAGCACGACGAGGCGCGAGACGTCCGACGGGATCGTGACGATCACGGTCCCTGCGAGCGAGGGGACGAGCCCGGCGAGGGTCGCCAGCCGGTCGGTGCCGGGCGGCAGGTCCGCGAGCAGCACGTCGAGCGCGCCCCAGTCCGTGTCCGCGAGGAACTCGCGCAGCGCGTTCGCCTCCATCGAGCCCCGCCACGTGTGCGCCTCCGCCTGGGTCGTCGCCTGCCACGCGAGCGGCGTCGCGTCGCCGGCCAGCAACAGGTCCATCGACATCACGCGGACGCCGAGCGCGTTGGCCGGCGGCTCGACGCCGGAGCCGGCGACGACGAGCGTCCGGCCGCGGACCCCGAGCATCTTGGCCATCGTGGGACCGTTGAGGTCCGCGTCGAGGACGCCCACGCGCCAGCCGTCGGCGGCGAACGCGCACGCCAGCGACGCGGTGATCGTGGATTTGCCGACTCCACCCTTGCCCGAAACCACGGCGACGACGAAGCGGACGGAGGCGAGGCGCTCGGCGAGGCGCGCCTGCTGCGCCTCGACCTGCCCGACGATGTTCGAGCCGCCGTCTCCGGGAACGTCCTTGTAGCGCTTCATTCGACGCAGCGCTTCCTTCGACGCGGCGTCAGGACAGGAGCCGCGCGAGAGACAGGGTGAGGTCCGGGAACGGTTGAAGAGCGCCGCTCTCGCCGCGCCCGAGCCGCGCCGCAAGGCCGAACGCGTCGCCGGTGAGGACGTATGCCTCGATCCCCGGCCCATCGGGGTCGACGATCCAGTAGAAGGGCACACGGTGCTTCGCGTAGAGCTGGAGCTTGGTGGAGCGGTCGGTCCGCGCCGTCGAGGGCGACAGGACCTCGACGGCGAGCGTCGGTGGGCCTTCGATGCCCCGGTCGCTGACCAGTCCGGCCCGGGTCGGGTCGAGGTAGACCAGATCCGGCTCGACGACAGTCGTGTCGCTCAGGATGCAGTCCACGGGCGACACGAAGACCTCGCCGAGCCCGCGCGCGCGGACATGCTCGCGCAGGAGCGCGAACAGCTCCCCGACTGCCCGCTGATGCCGAGTGCCCGGCGCAGGCGTCACCGACAGCTCGCCTTCGTGCAGCTCGTAACGGCGGCCGTCGTTCGGCAGCGCGGCGTAATCCTGATACGTGAGAACGACGCGGACCACGTCAGCCATCCCGATGGAGAGTCTAACACTCCTCCGTCGTAACTGACGGAGGTGGCGCCCGGGAATGCCTAGGATTCGATACGGTCTTGCCGCCACGCGGCGCGCACGATGAACGCAAGCGCGCCGACGGTCACGACGAAGAACACCACGGCGCCCGCCGTGAAGGCGATCTCGCCGCCCCACGGCGCCGGCACGGTCGCCGTCTCGCGCCGTAGCGCGATCTCCAGCACCTTCCAGGCGCGGAACGCCATCAGCACCGCCAGGATCCGCGCGAAGTCACGGCGCGAGAGGATCCAGCGCTCGAACCAGCCGCGGGGGCGCGCGAGCAGATACGGAATCAGCAGGACGAAGACGAGTCCGAGCATGACCCACGCGACGCCGGCGCCGACCGTGCTGCCCGAGCGCGTGCCCACGCCGTGCCACGCGAGATACGCGCCGCCGATCCAGTAGACGACGCCGTAGACGAGATAGGCGCGCGCTGCGTCTCGGAACCGCGCGTCCACGCCCGCCGTCACCCCTGCGGGCGGAAGCGGCCGCCCCACTTGGCGCGCACGTCGGCGAGGAGGTCGCGTGTGATCACGGTCTCGCCACGGCCGCGCGCGTACGCCTCGACGGCCTTGACGACCATGCCGCGCGCGAACGAGGGGATCGCGCGCAGACGCTCGCGCGCATCCTCGTCCCACACGAGCTGATAGTCCTCGGGCAATCCAAAGGTCAGCGTCTCCGGCAGCTCGATCACCTGCCCGCCGTGGGCGCCCGGCTGATACGCGCACGCGGGATCCTCGGCGAGGTAATCACCGTG